>JALZMD010000115.1 GCA_030858375.1 Chloroflexota bacterium | reverse complement strand
GCCGGGTAGGGGTCAACACGGAGGTTGGCCCCTACCCACGCGTGGATCGCCTGTCGGTTTTCATGCGCCAATCAAACGAGTTCACTCTCAGCCGAGTTTGAAGTACTTGAAGCTTTCAGCGTATTCGTCGGTCGACTCGTCCTTGTTCGGGTTGGCGGCGGCGCTTTCGCGCGCCCAGTCACGGATCATGTCGCTTGGGTCCCAGTCCCGGACCTGGCTGGCATGGGCTTTCAGGGCGAGCAGCTTGACCTCAATTGTATCCGTGATGTCGATCCAGATGTCGGGATTCTGCGTGGCGTAGAGGTAGACCTCGGACACCTTGTGCGGCTCCAACCCTTCGGCGAGAAGTTCCGGGAAGGTCATCCGGTCGCGGACGGAGGGGAAGACCGCCGCCAGCGACGCCTCGCCTGTCGCGACGTGATCCGGGTGGTTGATGTACTCCTGACCGGCGTAGCGCATGCTTGGGTCGAATGTCATCACGATGTCTGGCCGCACCTGGCGTATGACGCGCGTCAGGGCGAGTCGCAGGTCGAGGTCGGCGACCAGTGTCGCGTCCTTGTAGCGGAGGAATTTCAGTTCCTTCACACCCAGGACATCGCACGCGGCCTGCTGTTCAATCTCGCGCGACGCAGCGAGGCGTTCCCCCGTCATTTCCGGATCGTCACTGCCCTTGTCGCCGCTGGTGATCGAGCAGTACGTGATCTCGGCCCCTTGGTTCGCCCATTTGGCCACGGTGCCGGCGGAACTGAATTCCACATCGTCAGGGTGGGCCTGGATCACCAGGACACGCCTTGGGGTTGAGGATTCCACAATCGATTCGGTCACGGGCAGTTCCTTCTGGGCACGAGGCGTGATTATTCCGCACGCACAAACGACTATCATTGTCCTCGACGAAGTATCGCAAGGGCCGACCGCCCGTGCATCCGCCGAATGAACTGATGCCGGGACCCCAAAGTGGAAAGACGTATGATCCTGGATTCGACCGCTCCTCACCAGAACCCGCCAGTCACTGCTACCGACGAACGCCTGCTTCCGCCAAAGGAACATCTCGATCCCCGCGCCCGCACCATGTGGTACGTCTCGGAGAGTATCCAGTGCGCAATCTGGGTGGTGATGGTGGCGGTGGTGGCGGGTGTGCTGCTGCGCTTCACCGAGATCACGCCGTGGTGGGTGTGGTTGGCGGCGGGGGTCATCATTGTCGGTAACATTGCCGAGACGGCGATCACCCCGGCCTGGAAGTATCGTTACTGGCGCTACGAAATTCGGGAAGACGAAGTCGATCTGCAGCATGGTTTTGTGGTCAAGACCCGGCAACTGGTACCGATGACGCGGATCCAGCACGTCGACACCCGCCGTTCACCGCTGCAGCAGCGGTTCGGACTCTCCAGCGTCGTCTTCTTTACGGCGGCCGGCTCGATGGAAATCCCGGCTCTCTCCCAGGAAATCGCCGCCGACGTCCGGAACCGGATTGCCGAGCTGGCCAAGGTTCGTGATGACCTATAACGAGTCGGCACCGAGCGAGTTCGAGGAGCCGGTGCAGCCGGAGCCGGAGCCAATGCCGGCCAAGGGCGAGTGGCGCCAGGCGCACTGGGCCTTCATCGTCATCGGCGCGCTGCGCTACATGCGCGGGTTTCTGCTTCCGTTCGCGATCGGCGTCTTCACCCAGGGATTCGGCGGTTCCCGGGCCGATTACTTCTGGTACGGGTTCGCGGCCCTCGCCGGGATTGGTTCGGTGGCGGCCAGCCTCGCCCAGTGGTGGATGTATCGCTATCGCCTGACCGACCGGGATATCACGCTCAAGTCAGGAATCATCTCGAAGCAGGAGCGGGTGATCCTGTTCGAGCGAATCCAGTCGGTGAACCTTTCCGACGCACCGCTGGAGCGACTCTTCCAGGTCATGAAGCTGCAAGTCGAAACGGGTGCCGGTGGTGGGTCGGACTCGGAGATCGAACTCCAGGCGCTGAAGCGCGACGAAGCCGCTTCCCTCCGCGCGCAACTGATTGCGGCTCGGCAGCGACTTCGCGGTGACGACAGAGCCGTACCGGCTGTTGCCTCCGCGGACGGCGACCCTGTAGCCGACACCGTGATTCCGGATACCGCCGGTGACGAAGGCGAGTTGCTGCGCAAGCTGTCGACCAGAGAGTTGCTGATCGCTGGAGCCACGTCGGGCCGGATCGGGGCGGCGGTGGCAATCGCTGGTGTGCTCGCGCAGTTTGGCGACGACCTGATCCCGACGAGTGTCTGGGAACGGATGCCGTGGGAGGCCGCCGCCGATGCGGCCACGAACGTCCAGATTGTGGCCAGCCTGCTGGTCAGCCTTGGCCTGCTGGCCTGGGTGATTTCAATCATTGCCACCGTACTCACCTACGGCGGGTTCGAACTGCGCCGGATGGGCGACCAGCTCCACGTGCAGTACGGATTGCTCGACCGGAAGCGGACGACCATCCCGATCCGGAGGATCCAGGCGATCCGGATCGTGGAAGGGTTGCTGCGTCAGCCGTTCGGGTACGCCGAGGTGCGATTCGATTCGGCCGGTTTCGGGGCGGACCAGGGTGCGAGCGGCGTGCTCAGCCCGCTGATGCCGAGGCGCGAAGTGCTGGCATTCCTGCAGGGGGCATGCCCGCAGTTCGCAATCGAGCCGGACCCCGCAAAACTGCGGTCGCTTCCCGCCAGGGCTCGGCGCCGGTACGTGGTGGCGGCGTCGATTGGCTGGGTGATAACCATCGCGATCGCTGCCACAATCGTCTGGAGGTTCCTCGATTTTCCGTTCTGGTGGGTGCTAACGGCGTTGGTGGGCACGCCGCTTTTCGCGCTTTTCGGCTCCATGCGCTACCGCGATGCTGGCTGGCTGGTTGACAACGGCAACTTCCTGTTGCGTTGGCGAGCCATGTCACGGGTAACGGTCCTGACCCAGGTGCGCCGCCTCCAGTACCGCGGTCTCCGGGCCGATCCGTTCCAGCGGCGGGCCGAACTGGTGACGTTCCGGACGGCGGTCGCTTCCGGCGGTTCGCGGGAAGGGTTCGCCTTGCCGCACATCGATGCAGCGGATGGCGAAGCGCTCATCGAGCAGCTTGGCGGGAGGCAATGGACGGTGCGTGATCGCTCTTCCCGTGCCCGGCGCTCGCTGCCGGTCGATATCGACATTGGGATCGTGTGACGGTGACGCCCAGGTCGAGCGACGCGAAGGCCACAGGGAGGTTCCCCATGGAACCGGCCGGAGATGTGACATGGCGATCGGCGTGACCATCGTCCTGAGCTTGCTTGGCATCGGGATCAATGCGCTCATGCTGCGAGACATGTTTCAGACCATCTTCGCGCCCAGCGGCAGCGGCATGCTGAGCGAGTGGGCGGCTCGGATCATCTGGCGGATCGGCCGCTTCCTGAGTCAGAGACGGCCCGAGCGCCTCTCGCTGGCAGGACCGCTCGCGATGGTGGCGATCATCGTGATCTGGGCAGGCGGGTTGGTTATTGGCTGGGCATGCCTGATCTGGCCGCACCTTCCGGACCAGTTCCTGCTTTCGTCCGGCATGGCGCCCGAAGCGAACGATGGCTTCGTCGATGCCCTCTACCTCTCGCTCGTCACCGTGGGAACGCTCGGGTACGGGGATATCACACCCGACGCGACGTGGCTCCGGTTGGTGGCGCCACTGGAGGCGCTGATCGGGTTTTCCCTGTTCACCGCCGCCATCTCCTGGATCATGTCGGTGTATCCGGCGCTCGCCCGCCGCCGGCATCTGGCGCGCGAAGTCTCCTTGCTCGTTCACAGTGAGCACAGTTCCGGTGTCGTGGTCTCCGATGTCGATCCTTCTACGCACGACGGGTTGCTGCGCGACATGGCGGGGCAAGTGGTCTCGGTGCGCGACGATTTCGTGCAGTTCTCGATCACGTATTTCTTCTGGACCGCCGACGGGGAGTCCGCGCTCGACGTGGCGTTGCAACGTCTCGCCCGGCTCGCCCGGGAGGCCAGCGCGCATCACGATCCCGGAGTTCGATTGAGTGCCACGCTCCTGCGAGGGGCGCTGGATGACCTTGCATCCCATCTGGCCGAGACCCTGCTCAAGGTCGACGGGAGGGCTGGCCTCGACGTGGTGCTCGACGCCTACGCCGCCGATCACCGGCGCCCGGCTGACCATACCGACTGAAGGCGCGCACGGGACCGATGCGATGTTTCCTACGGCACGTTGATCTCGTCGACGAGCCAGCGGCCTTCGCCTTGGGCGAACACCAACTGCGTCGTCGTTTCGGTCATCGACGCGGCTTCATCGGCGGACATAGCATGTTCCTGGCTGACCGCGTCGACGGTCAGGACGGTTGCCACTACGCGGCCGTCATCAAGCCATTTGACGTCCCGGATCTCGACCAGCGAAATCTGCTCGCCTAACGCACGAGGGACCGGGGTTTGCTCAGCTTCAAGGGCAAACTCCGGGGATATCCCGCTGGCGAAGACTTCGGCCAGGTAGGCATCGGTGAAGAGCGACATCCGGCGCATCGTGTCCATCGCGTTCGTGCAGGCGAGCATCTCATGGGTCGTGACCAGGATCGCGGCGGCAGTGTCCTCATCGACCGCTTCGCCGGTGGTCCCAAGGTCGGGGCTGGCGGCCGAGGTGCCGGTTCCAGCCAGGGCAGCGAGTTGTTCCAGCGTGGTTGACGCCACGGTGTAGGCCGAGGCATCGACGGCGGTCTGGGCCTCGCCCATGCCGGCATGTCGGGCTTCGATGTAACTCAGCACGTCGCGGATCTCGCCGTCGGAGAGAGCTTCCTCGAAGGCCGGCATCGCGGTGCCCTGCTTGCCGTTGCGCACCCAGTAGATCAGATCTTCTTCGGAATGAACCATTGTGTGCGGCTCCGAGAAATCGGCAGGTGGTGGTTCCATGCCGGCGCTGTCGCGCCCATCGCCGCGGAGTTCAGGGCCGTGGCAGCTGAGACATTGCTGGAGGTAGACCGCTTCGCCACGCTCGACCATGGCAATGTCCTGGGGATCGATCGCATCGCCGACGCCCGCACTGGCCAGAATTGGGTCAATCCGGGCCTGGATGAGCAGGATGAACCCGAGCAGCAGGGCAGCCATACCGAGCCCGACCGATTCTTTGCGCGCCGATCCCGAGCGGGATCGGAAGCCAACGATCAGGCCGGTGAACCCCACCACGATTAGGGCCAGGCCGGTGACGCCGCCGAGTGTCTCGAAGCGCCACGGATCGGCTGGGACATCGACATCCGGCGCGGTCATGCCGATGGCGACGGTCGTTTCCGCTGTGACCGCGGCCGTTCCCGGTTCGCGGATGATGGCGATGACCTCCCAGTCCGCGGCAATGCTGAGTTCGCTGCCGTGGTGCTCAAAGGCGTTGCCAGCGACCCGCGAGAGCTGGATTTCCTTGGTGCCGAGATCGTCACGGTCCGGGATCGTGAGTCGGAGCAGGGCTTCGGTGTCAGCCGGCAGGTTGGGGCCGTCCACTTCGAGCCGGAAATGGTTGACACCGGCGATGCCAGGAGCCAACAACAAGGCTGATGAGGGTGATGCGGCTTCGAACCCGATTGCGATTTGACGCGCTTCCTCGGCCACGACATCGGGGGCGGGTTGCAGGCTCGTCATCTGCCCGACGGCCGCGAGCAGGATCACGACCAGGACCAGCTCGATAGTGACGGTCCAGCGCAGGCGTTGCGACCAGACCGGACCGGCGTTCGCATTGGCCTCCTGATTGTGGAGTTTCCGTTCGATGACCAACAGGTTGATTCCGGCCAGCCCAAGAATCAGGATCAAGAGGCCCAGCTTGACGATCAGGGCCCGGCCATAGGTTGTTGTGGTGAGGGCCGTCCAGTTGCCGACGTTGAGCCAGCCGGCGTAGAAGCCGGTCAGGCCCATGATCGCCATGCAGATCAGCGCCATGGTCGAGAATTGAGGAAGCAGACGACGCAGGAAACTTCGGCGCCCCTCCGGTGTCATCCGGCGCACACCGGGAAGGACCACGGCCACGAGGATCGTGATGCCGCCGACCCAGACCGACGAGGCGAGGAGATGAGCAGCATCGGCGACGATCGCAAAGGTGCGGCCGCTGGGCTGGGCCGAGGCGTGAGCGATGAGGCTGAACGGCAGGGCAACCGCGGCGGCCAGGGTCCAGGCGATCACGCCTTCAACCTGACGGCGCTTCATGAACCACCAGCCGCTGGCGGCTAGCACCAAGCCGAGCCCGACGATCAGTCAAAGCCGGGCGAGCCAGAGGTACCCGTAGCGAGTCTGACCCAGGGTGTTGATGATGCGGTCGAAGAACGTGCCCTCCGGCAGACTACAGACCTGAACGGCGAGGGCATAGAGTGACCCGGCGATGGCGGTGATGACCGCGCCGAGCACGAACCGGCGCATCGCGCGGACGATGGGTGCCGATTCGTTGCGGACCGGGCCGAGCACGGGCCGGATCACCGTCGACCAGATCGGCCAACTTGCGATCAACACCATGGCGCCGACCAGGGCCGCCCAACGAGAAGACGTTTTGGCCCATTGCGGGGCGCTGCCGCCGGCCGACGCCGAACCGGGAATCACGATTGGCACGATATCGGCGTTGGAACCGATGGTGAACGCGAGGTAGTTCTGCGCAGTGTGGCCATCGGCGGTCGAGAGCGTGCGCCAGAGTACCGAGTACGTGCCGTTAGGGAGGCCAGACGGTACGTCGAGAACCATGGTGTAGCCG
>JALZMD010000024.1 GCA_030858375.1 Chloroflexota bacterium | reverse complement strand
GGCGTGATCGCCAAGATGACGGAGATGATCCAGGACATCAGCGGCGGCCGCTTCATCCTTGGGTTGGGGGCCGGATGGCACAAGCCGGAGTACGAGCAGTTCGGCATCCGGTTCGAGCCCCGCGTCTCGCAGTTCGACGAGGCGCTGCAAATCATCCACGGTCTCCTGCGCGATGGTGAAGCCGACGTGCAGGGTGAGCATTACCATGCCAATAATGCGGTCAACCTGCCGCGCAGCGAGCGTGGTCACGAGACGCCGATCCTGATCGGGTCCTCGGGGGACCGGATGCTGGGCCTGCTGGCCCGCTACGCCGACGCCTGGAATACCTGTTGGTATGGCAGTACGGTGGGATTGCCAGAGAAAAGCGCCAGGCTTGACGCGGCTTGCGAAGCTGAGGGTCGGGATCCGGCGACCGTCGTCCGCACGATCGGCATCAGCATCGCCGGCGAGGGGTACACCGGGTCACGCCCCGATGCCCTCGTGAGTGACGCCGATGCCCAACTGTCGTTCCTGCACGAACTCAAGGAGCTGGGATTCCGGCACATCATCATTGGACTCGATCCCTGCACCCCGCAGGGTTTGGAAACGATCGCCTCGGTTGTCGAAGCATTCAACGCTGGCCGTTAACATCGATTGTTCGTAGGGGCCGACCTGTGTGTCGGTCAACCTGAAAGGCTCCACACATGACCGATGCAGAGAACGCACCCATCGGAGAAAGCGCAGCCACTGGCCTATGGCCGAGCATGCGTCAACCGACTAGCCTCGGCGTCAACATCCCAAACTCGGAGCGAGCGCTGTACACCGGTACCCCACACTACGCCGACATGCTGGCGATGTCGCAGGCCGCTTCGGCGGCCGGGTTCGAAGTCCTCTGGTTCGACGATCACTTCAGTTTCACATCAGATGACGATCTGCGCGGCGCGTGGGACGCCTGGACGCTGATGGCAGCGATTGCGGCGACGGTTCCGGATGTGTACCTGGGTCCGATGGTGGCGTGTACCGCCTACCGGAATCCCGGCGTGATCGCCAAGATGACGGAGATGATCCAGGACATTAGCGGCGGTCGCTTCATCCTTGGGTTGGGGGCCGGATGGCACAAGCCGGAGTATGAGCAGTTCGGACTTCGCTTCGAGCCGCGGGTGACGCAGTTCGAGGAAGCACTGGAGATCATCCATGGGTTGATCCGCCACGGGGAAGCGGATGTCCAGGGGCAGTACTCCCAGGCCAACCAGGCCGTGAACCGCCCGCGAGCGAAGAATGGCCATACCACCCCGATCCTGATCGGTTCGACTGGCGACCGTATGCTGAAGTCGCTCGCCCGCTACGCCGATGCCTGGAACACCGGGGGCGGCAGTGTCGATGACCTAAAAGCGAAAATGGCCAAGGTCGAAGCGGCCTGCGAGACGATCGGGCGTGACCCCTCCACGGTCATACGCACGGCAGGGTTGACGATCGGCGATGTCAGTTCGGGGGGAACGGACGAGGCGGTTGCCAGCCTGCGCGAGATTTCGGATCTGGGTTTCCAGCATGTCATGGTCCGGGTGGAGCCGAGCACGCCGGAAACGATTGCGGCGTTCGCGCCGGTTGTCGATGGGTTCTACAACGGCGCGTGAGGCGGTTGAGACAGGAGTTTGCCGCGAAGCGTTTGGATTGTCATTCCGTCGGGAGGTGCAGCCGACCAGAGGAATCTCCTGGCCGCAGCCAGCGTTGGTGAATTGCCGCTGCGGCAGGAGATATCGCGTACGTTGCCTTCACTCGCTGGTGCTCGCTGCGGAATGACATTTAACGCTTCGCGACGTGGAGCATCCGACAATAGGCGTGTCGTAGTCGTCGCCCAGCCAAGTGGATCATCTGTACCCCTTACGACAGTTCTGGCTGGCATCAACTCAAGTTACGTGCAAAATTCTCAATGAAGGACAAACGAGTGTTCGACTCTGAGACCATGGCCACCGGACAATGGCCAACGACCCGCCAGGCCACGAGTATCGGCCTGACGATTCCTGTTGCCGAACCGGTGGCAGGGGCGAACTCCCCGCACTTCGCGGACCAGTTGGCGGTCTCGCGGATGGCCGCGGATGCCGGGTTCGAGGCGCTCTGGTTCGCTGATCACTTCAGTTTCGATTCGGACGAGGGGCCACGCGGTTCCTGGGATGCCTGGATGCTCATGGCGGCGATTGCCGCCAGCGTGCCCAATGTCCAGATCGGACCGATGGTGGCCTGTACGGCTTACCGGAATCCCGGTGTGATCGCCAAGATGACGGAGATGATCCAGGACATCAGCGGCGGCCGCTTCATCCTCGGCCTCGGCGCGGGGTGGAGCAAGCCGGAGTACGAGCAATTTGGGATCCGGTTCGAGCCGCGCGTCTCGCAGTTCGAGGAAGCGCTCCACATTATGCGCGGCTTGCTGCGTGACGGCGAAGTGGACTACCAGGGTGAGTACTACCAGGCGAACGGGGCAGTCAACTTGCCCCGGAGCCAGCGTGGTCGCGAGACACCGATCCTGATCGGATCGACTGGCGATCGGATGCTCCGCCTGTTGGTTCGGTATGCTGACGCCTGGAATGTGGGTTGGGCTGGTGATACCGAAGGCCTTAAGGGCAAGGTCGCCAGGCTCGATGCGGCCTGCGAAGCCGAGGGTCGGGATCCGCAATCAGTGGTGCGAACGGTTTCCGTGGGAATTGCCGGCGAAGGCTTTGCCGGGGATCAAGCCACGGTGTTTCGCGGCACGACCGATGAGGCCGTGGCATTGCTCCACGAACTCGAATCACTTGGATTCAGGCACTTGATCATTCGCATGGATCCATTTACCCATGGGGCGGTCGAGTCATTCGCTCCAGCAATCGAGCTGTTCCATAGCGGACATTGATCTATTGGACTTA
>JALZMD010000015.1 GCA_030858375.1 Chloroflexota bacterium | reverse complement strand
GTATTCCCGGATCCTCAACCAGATCGAAGCGCAGCGTTACGATGTGTTCAGCCAGCGCGCGTACATCTCCACTGGCCGCAAGCTGCGGGAATTGCCCGTTGTGCTGACGTCATTCGTTCGCTTCAACCTGCCCTGAGGCAACCCTCGATACGGAATCCTGCTGAACAGTGAGCGGGATGAGGCCGCTCCGGTCCGACGGAAGGAGGGGCGATCCCCTGTGATCGCCCGAGACACGGGGTCAAGGAGTTCGGGTCAACCCCCATCCGCGTATCCAGCAGGGCCGGCCAGGTTGACCCCTACGGACGGCCTCCTGGATGGCCCGTTCATTCAGTGCACGTCCTTAGGCCTCGCTCAATCGTCTGATCTCGGATTCGAACCGGGCAACAAGGTCGCGATCCGATCCGCTCGCCAGACTGATCGGTGCCCCGTAGCGCGCCACGATCGTCCACTTCGCCTCTGGCCCCGATCGATCGTAGTGGAAACCCAACGGCACGATTGGCACCGCCCCGGCCCCGGCGCGTTCGGCGAGCCGTGCGTAACGCACGAATCCCTCGTGGAACGGCAGGAACTCGTTTCCCTGCTTTGGGGTAAACGATGGGTCGATGTTCGGGTACCCCTCGGGGAAGATCACTACGACGCGGCCCGCGCGCAGCAGATCGACCGTGTCCCTGGCACTCTGCCGGAGCACGGCGCGGCGCTCGGCGAGCGACTCCCGCGATGGGGCTGGGGCATCCGGCAGGGGTGGCCGGATCACGATCGGCCACCGGGCGATCCGGCAGAGCCGGGTCATCGCCACGCGCACCACCGGATTCCGGATCCAGTCGAGGCCGACCACGATGTGGACCGGCCGACCGAGCGCATCGACTGCCACGCAGCCATCGTAGAGATGATGATAGTGCCGGGCCGCGATCAGCACCGGTCCCTTGACGGGGACATGCTCTCGGCCCTCGACCGTCACGGTGGCGTGCCGGTCGAGCGATCGCCTCCCGGCCCGGCGCAGGAAACGCCAGGAAACGAGGTCGGGTTCGAGACTCAAGCGCCAGCCGTCCGAGCTGCCTCACGCGGCGTGCGCAACACGACCAGTGCCGGAAGCACCCCAAGCACGACCGCAAACACGATCGGTAGCCAGAGATCGACCGAAGCGCTCAGGGCTGATGCAAACACGACGTTGAGGATATATACGGAAACCGGGAACCAGATCCGCAGAGATCGCCCATCTGTTGGCGGTGACGCCATCCAGAGCAGGCGCGCCACCCCCATGAAGAGCACCGCCGTCAGTGCCCAACCCAGGAAGTTTTGGCCGGGCATCCCAAAGTACGGTCCGGTTTCGCTCCAGATCCAGAATTTCACGCCCAGCGATTCGTGGGCCATCGCCGGATCAAGCACCAGATCCCAGACCGTCAGTAGCCAGCCCCCGAAAATAACCGCGAACAGCGACTTCGGGTTGAGCGACAACATCCCGGCAAATGCGTAACCGATCAGGAAGGTCGCGAACCCGACATAAAACCACGAGAGCGGAATTGAAAAGGGGACATGGTCGAACAGTTTGTAACCGAGGAAGTTGGTGTAGGTATAGTTGCCGAACGGTTCGCCGGTGCTGGTACCGATCAGTTCCGAGAAAAAGGAGATGATGGTCGACGCGGCGAAGAAGATGCCCGTTTTGCGGAGGCCGATCACGGCTACCCCGTAGACGAACATGGCCGCCGCCCCGAACAGGATATGGGTTGCGCCGCCGTACTTCATGCCGAACTCGTACGTACGAAGCGCGGTAGCCGAGTCCTGCCACAATTCGGGGTTTGGAATCGCGATGAGCAGGCCTGCCAGGCCAAATACCAGCGCGATCAGGTGGCCAATGAGCAGCCAGGTTGCCCATTTCATCAGCGGCCGGGCCGCGGTTGACCTGGCCGTCAATCGATCAGCGCTGATCGGTCGCTCGAGCGGAACGGAATTGCTCATGCTTGAGGTGCCTCTCCACTAGTCGGGGGAACGGAATGCAAGGTCGCGCGAACGATCGGTCGTCCTCGCCACTCGTGGTGTCGTCGCAATGCGGAATTCCAGAGCTTGACGCACACGGCTGGATCGACGAGCGGTGAGAGCCAGTAAGTTGGCGGCGAATCACGATAGGCCCGCCGCATGCCGGCTGCCACGCCATACCGCATCGCCACAAGCCCGAGATTGAGTCGTGTCAGGTGGTGGTAATCGCCTGAGCCAGCCCGGAAACGACCGGCCCCGACCAACAGGATGACGAGCGGGAGCCCCATCGTGAGGGTCATCTCGAACATCTTCAGCCACCAGCGATATCCTGAGGAATGGTCTCGCATTGGGAGAGAACGCGTCCAGTTCCGCCAAGCATCTCGCCATCCATCGTACATTTCCACGTCGACAAGTTCAACGCCACCGGCTGGCTCGAAGAAGCCCACCGCCAGCCCATGAGCTACCAGCGACCGCGCAATCGTGACGTCTTCCGAGATTGCGCCCTGGCCGTTCCAGAAGCCGCCGATGCGTTGCAGCACGTCCACCCGGGCCAGGAAACACTGCCCGTTGGCCTGCACATCTTCTACGCTCGTGGTTGCCGAGCCTGGGATGCCGTAGCGGTAGACCAGGGTTGCCAGCAGCGCCGGATGCACGATTGCTTCGGCGGCGCCGGAGAGCCGCTGCGGTGTCGCTACGCTGAATGCTTCCAGGTCGGTCACTTCGGCATGGTTCATCAATGACGAGACAAGCGGCGGTTTGGGCCGGACATCGGCGTCCAACGTCAGTACCCACGCGGCGGCTGCGTCGCGATGCTCCCAGCCAACCTGGAGTCCCCAGGCCTTGCCGTTCCAGCCGCCCGGTACCGGAGAGGCATCCACCAGCCGGATCCGGGAATCCTGGGCGATGAAGCGCTCAACCAGTGCCTGCGTGCCATCCGTCGATCCGCCATCCACAACCAGGATCTCGCCAACAACCGGGGGCTGCGCGCTCAGCCCATCCAGGCAGGGGCCGAGGCGATGCACTTCGTCCAGGACCGGGACGATCACGCTGACCGTGCCGGATGCCGTCGCTGGACCCGGCACCGTCGTCGCGATCCGTTCTCCGCGCGCACTTCTCGCCATGCGGAGGATCACGCGGATCGCCGCGATCGCCTGGAGAATCAGGAGCAACCGGATTGGGAGCGATGACTTCACGAGTGCAGCACTTTCATGGGAAATGGATCCATGGAAACCATTGGACAACGTATCCTGAAATGAACTCCGGCACGCCGTCGTGCTCAAGCATGGCACGAATGTCGCTACCGCTGCATGAAAATAGGGACGATCGGGATCAACCATGCGTATCTGTGTCATCGGAAGTGGGTTTGGCGGACTCGCCGCCGCGGTCAGGCTGGCGGCCCGCGGTCACGATGTCACCATCCTCGAACAACGTGACCAACCGGGCGGCCGGGCCTATGTCTACCGCCAGGATGGGTTCGCGTTCGATGGCGGACCCACGGTGATCACCGCACCCTGGCTGTTCGAGGAACTCTTCGAACTGGCGGGCCGGGACCCGAAGGCGTGTATCGATCTCGTCCCGGTCGATCCCTTCTACCGGATCTTTTTCGACGACGGTGTGCACTTCGACTACACGGGCGACCAGGCCCACATGGAGGCGCGCATCCGGGCGCTCACCGGCAACGAAGCGGATGTCGAAGGCTACCGCCGCTTCCTCCAGCTTTCGGAAAAGATCTTCGCCAAAGGCTTCACCGACCTCGCCGACCGGCCCTTTCTCCACGTCACCGACATGCTGAAGATCGCGCCGGATCTGATCAAGCTCCAGAGCTACCGTTCCGTCACCGGCTTGGTCAACCGCTACGTCGAGGATCCCTA
>JALZMD010000013.1 GCA_030858375.1 Chloroflexota bacterium | reverse complement strand
ACGAACCGTTGCCCGACGTTACCCGTCGCCCCAAGTACCGCTACCGGAATCCGCTGATCTGACACCAATCCATCCCCTTGTTGAGCGGGCGGACACATGGAACGCCAGCCTACATTGCCCTGTTGGTAGTGGCAGAGCTCAACTTTGCCGTGGCCCACGAAAGGCAGAGACAAGCTCCGCCGCTGCCGGGACCATACATATATCGTGCCCGCCCATCATGGATGGCGCCGTTTACCTATCCTACCCGGAGCGGCTCCGACATGAGATCCGTTCGCCGGCGTCGACGGGTTCGAGACGTCGCCACCTCGGGGCGGATAAAGGCATTGTGCAACGCCGCAACCGCCCGTGCCGCATCGCATTCATCCACGACCGAGATCATGGCGACGCTACTGGTTTGCTGGTTCAATGCCAGCACCCGCACCTTCTCCCGGTTGAGCACGGTCAGCATTCTCGTCATCGACGAAGCCGTGCCGGCGGCGCCTGATCCAACCGCGGCCAGTACCGCAACGTGTTCGTGACAGGTAATCGTCGCTTCGAGATCGTCGAGATTCGCCTCCAGCAGCAATTGCAGGTTGGCGCAGCCACCGGTGACGGCATCCAGAATGTAGGTCATCCGTCGGCGCGACGACGCCTGCGAGACGTTGAGGATCTCTACGCCCTGCTCGTGCATGACCCGGAACACCGCCGACGCCGCCGGCGCGAGGTCCTCGAGTTCGGGCACGTCCACCGTCATCAGGATCAGCCCCTTCAGGGCTGTGACCGCCTTGATCCGGTCGCTCGGCGCTTCGCGCATGACGACGGTGCCCGGCTCGTTGGGTAGGAATGTCGAGAGGATCCGGACCGGGATATCGAGCGCGACCGCAGGCCGGATCGTCCGCGGGTGGAGCACCTTAGCCCCGAAGTGCGCGAGCTCCTGAGCCTCGTCATAACTGATTTCCGGCACCACCCGCGCGGAGCTCACGGCCCGGGGGTCGGCGGAAAGCACACCGGGAACGTCCGTCCAGATCTGGACCTCGTCGGCATCGAGCGCCGCCCCAAGCAGGGTGGCGGAGTAATCGGAGCCACCACGTCCGAGTGTGGTCGTCGCGCCGTCCGGGCCGAAGCCAATGAACCCGGTCGCCACCACGGTGTTGCCGGCATCGAGGAGCGGCTGGACGAGATGTTCGGCCTGTTCGCGTGTCCGGGCCCGGTCGGGCCGGGCCGACCCATGACGGCCATCGGTTGCAATAATCGAATCGGTAAAGACGGCCTCGGCCTCATGCCCCAGGTCACGCATCGTCGCCGCCATGAGAGTGGCGAGGCATTTCTCGCCCGTCGAAACGATCCGATCGGACAGGGTATCGCTCAGGCCACCGGCTTCCTCGACCTCGTCCAGCGTGGCATCGAGTACATTCTGGACCTCATTGACGACGTTCCACGCCAGTTTTCGCTGAAGTTGGGACTCGATGCCGCCCAGAATTTCGTCGTGCTTGTCGTGGATGACCTGGACCGCCGCGAGCCGGGCCGCGCGATCGCCGCGCGCGGCTGCCCGGGCCGATTCGAGCAGTGCATTCGTGACGCCCGAGGCCGCCGAAACCACTGCGACCCGGGGTGCGGGTTGGCTGAGGGCGATCCGGGCCGCCTCGCGTACGCGTTGGGCGTTTCCGACCGATGTGCCGCCAAATTTCAGGACGATCATGCGGGTGCTCCCTGGTGACCTGGCCTGGAACCGAGCGGGGGCGGCACTGCCCCAGTCGATCCTGCCTGGCCGTCGCGCGCATTCAGGCACGAAAAAAGCGGGGGCTCTTTCGCCCCCGCCTGCCGTTCCGGTTTTGTGTTTGTGACCTCGTTAGTCGGTCAGCGAACACCCGGCGCGGCAGGCAAGCGAATAATCTCGGTGTCGGTAATCGACATCGAGATAATCGACTTGATCGTGCCGGTGGGTGCGCAGAGCGCCAACGCGTTCATACCCTTGACTATAGCGCCCTCAACACAGGAGCGCAATGTTTTATGCATCAGCCGAGCTGAACGACCTGACCGGTTTCCGCCGACTCGACGGCAGCGAACACGATTCCAAGGCTATGGACGTTGTCGGCAGCGGCCGTTTCCGGATGGGTACCCGACGCGATGGCACTGGCGAATGCTTCCAAGAGTCCCAGTTGGCCACCCTTCACCAAGGGCTCGAACGTGATGCGGTCCGGTTCCTTGCCCCACTCGTGAACCGTGATTCCGGCATCCGCGAAGTCCCCGCCCGCCCAGACGATGCGGCCTCGATCTCCTACTATCTCCCAATCCCCGTTCCACGACGTTTCCCGGTCGAAAGCGGCCCAGTTGCCCACATAGGAAACAAGTGCGCCGTCCTCCATCGTGATCAGCACCGAGGCAGCAGCATCGAACTCGAACACGCCGCCAGGTACATGCCAGGTCTGGGCGTACACGCGCTCGGGATTCGTGCCGAGCATCGCGCGGACCATGTCGAAGTGATGGATCGACATGTCGACGAGCAGCACATGCTTCATGGCATACCGGAAATCACCTTCACCGAAAATGGTCCGGCCATCCTTCTGGAACTGGATGTTCACCGCCCGCACCGTCCCAATCCGGCCGCTGGCGACCAGCGGCCGCACAGCGCTGAAAGCATCGTGGTATCGGTAATTCTGGGCCACCATCAGGGTCCGGCCGGTTTCCTCCGCGATACCGACCAGTGCCCGTGCATCTTCGATCGACGTCGCCAGCGGTTTTTCGAGCAGCACGTGCTTGCCCGC
>JALZMD010000004.1 GCA_030858375.1 Chloroflexota bacterium | reverse complement strand
CCGGAGTTCGGCTTCGCCGTCGGCGAGGGTGCGCTTGCTGACCGAAAGCCGGATCGGGTTGCCGATGAGATCGGCGTCGTTGAACTTAACGCCCGGCCGGTCGTTGCGGTCGTCGAACAGCACTTCGATCCCGGCAGCGGTGAGCTCGGCGTAGAGCGTGTCGGCCGCGGCGGCGACTTCCGGTTCCTTCCCAAGCGTGAGCAGGGAGACGTGGAATGGCGCGATCGAGATCGGCCAGCGAAGTCCCCGCTCGTCGTAATTCTGCTCGGCGACAGAGGCGGCGTTGCGACCCGAGCCAATCCCGTAAGAACCCATCACCACCGGCTGGGCCTTGCCGTTAACATCAAGGTAGGTGGCATTGAGCGTTTTACTGAAACCGGTGCCGAGCTTGAAAATGTTACCGACCTCGATCGCGCGGCGTGTCATCATCGGCGCGCCGGAGACGGGGCTACGATAGCCCTCCCCGGCGGCGGCGATATCGGCGACGTGGTGCGACTCGAAATCGCGCGGGTAGTTCACGTTCTTGAGATGCAAGCCAACCTTGTTGGCGCCCGCCACGAGGTTCGGGCTGTCGCGGATGCTTTCGTCGATGACGACCACGGCATCGTGGACACCGACCGGCGATCCGTACCCCGGTTCGGCGCCGATCGCCCGGATTTGCTCGACGGTGGCGGGAACGATGTCGTTTTCGCCGGTGACCTGACGGAGCTTGGTTTCGTTGATATCCAGATCGCCACGTATCACCCCAAAGATAGTGTTGCCGGACTCGCCCATGAAAAAGACGGCCTTGGCGGTCCGCGCGAGCGGTACGTCGAGCAGCGTCGCAAGGGCGTCGATCGTCGTCGTGTTTGGCGTTTCGACCTCCTCGACTGGGAGCAGGTCTTCCGGGGCAGCGATTTCACGGCGGAAGGTGGCGACCTCGCGGTTGGCCGCGTAGTCGCTCTCCGGGTCGATCAGGATCGTGTCCTCGCCGTTCGGGGAGAAGGCCATGAACTCTTCCGAGAGCGAGCCCCCCATCATCCCGACATCGGCGCCGACCTTGATGTATTCGAGACCGATGCGGGTGAAGATGCGGTGGTAGGCGGCCTCGTGCAGGGCGTAGGACGTATCGAGCCCGGCCGAGTCGACGTCGAGCGAGTAGGAATCCTTCATCGTGAACTCGCGGACACGAATGAGGCCGCCGCGCGCCCGCGGCTCGTCGCGAAATTTTGATTGCATGTGATAGACGATTTGCGGAAGCTGCTTGTAGGAATTGATCTCACTGGCGGTGAGGTCGGCGACGACCTCTTCGTGCGTCATCGCCAGCACCAGGTCACGGTCACCTCGGTCCTTGAAGCGGGCCATCTCCGGGCCGATCTTCTCGTAGCGACCGCTCTTGCGCCAGATGTCGGCAGGATGGACGAGCGGCATCAGCATTTCCTGGCCACCGATCGCATCCATTTCCTCGCGGATGATCGCTTCGACCTTGCGTACGACGCGGTACCCCAGGGGCAGCAGGCTGTACAGGCCGGTGCCGAGGGGGCGGATCATCGCGGCCCGAACCATCAGCTGGTGGCTGGGGATTTCGACATCCGCCGGGGCATCGCGAAGGGTCCGACCGAAGAGATGTGCCATCCGCATGGGATATTCAACCTTCCTGTGACATGCCAGTGACGGCCGGCGCGACCAGCGCCGAGCATTCGGGACAAGGGTACGCGATTTCCGGTCGATTTCGCGGTTCCTAGCGACCGAGAACCGTTGTCTATGGTAAGCGTAGGGTTGCGGAGCTTTCTCCGCCCGTCCTGACAGGAATGCGTGATAGTGCCACGCTGGACGTGGACCGACCCTAATCGTCATTCCTCGCTGGCGCTCGGAATCACTGCGCGCAGCGAAGCGTTAGCGCAACTGGCAAGGCCGGACCAAACCTGACGGTCACACGGGCGGAGCAAGCTCCGCATCCCTACAAGAGTCCCCTTTCACGAGGCGCTAATTCCGGCGGGCTCGCATCCTGCTTCGCGAGTTCGAGGTGGCCGGTGGCATGGAGGTCTTCGGCGCGGGCGAGCATGAAGAGCAGCGACGAGAGCCGGTTGAGATAGCGCACGATCTCGGGATTACCGATCACCCCCTGCCGGGTCAGCGCAACGGCCTGCCGCTCGGCCCGGCGGCTGACGGT
>JALZMD010000002.1 GCA_030858375.1 Chloroflexota bacterium | reverse complement strand
GAACCACTGATCGAGATTCACTCCCAACGGACGGGGGCCGACGCATGAATCGACAAGATGCGGTTGGGGCGGTGGGCTTTCATCGCATCAAGTTTCGTTTCACCTGGGCCGGCTGTAGTTCACCCAGACCCGGTGATCTATCAGGGGCCATCCCTTAACGACGCCATGGAGGACGTGATCTGAATGGTCCGCATCAGTGAGCGACCGAAGGCTCGCCATGGCGGAGGGACGTTCGCGGGGCTCGTGAGGTCGATCGTTCAAATATCCGTTCGCATGATTCGCGCGAACCTTTGCTTGCGCCAGAACGCTGCGCCTGCTTCATCGCCACTCCAGCAGGCTGCTTTCAGTGGCTGACTGGCGGCAGCTGGAATCTTCCCGAGGAGACCCTTAAGCAAAGCCGAGCCAACACCCTGGTGCCGATTGGCCGGAGCGACGATGACGTCAACAGGAAGTCGAGAAGAGTGCAGCCCGTTGGAAGAAATCGAGCCAATGCCAACCACCTGGCTATCTCGTTCCACAATCAATGTTCGTCGGTACCGCATCGGATCGTCACCGTCCGGCGTTGATGGCGCACCCATTTGTGCCTGCGGCAAGCGCATTGGCTTGCCGATGATCGCCTTCGGTTGGGCTGCGAATGAACACGGACTACCTGACTGCGCGGCTTGATCGGCCGCGGCGGATCAAGCCGCGCAGGGATTTCCCGCATCCAGCGGGGCGGCTCGAAATGACAATTGATGGTAAGGGCTATTTTCAGGGGCGGCTGGTTGGAATGTACTGCCGCCCCTGCGAAATTCGGCTACTCCACCACGACCTCGCCTTCTCGACGTTCCCAGCCGGGGGCGAAGAGCGGGATGAAGTTCGTCGACTGGTACGGGTGCTTGTCCAGTTCAGACCAGTTGAGGTCCGTGCCCAGTCCCGGACCGGTCGGGATTTGCAGGCGGCCGTCGATCACTTCGGCATGGTTTGTCACCAGTTCCTGCTCCCACGGCACATTGAACTCGTCGAACAGTTCCTGAGTGAGGAGGTTCGGGCATGAGGCGCTGATCTGGATGCAGGTCGCCGTCGAAATCGGGCCCTGTGCGTTGTGCGGCGCCACGACCGCGTAATAGGCATCGGCCATTGCGCAGACCTGGCGGGTGCGCCAGATGCCGCCCATGGAGCCCGGCTCGGGCTGGATGATGTGGACGGCATTCTTTGAGAGCAGCTCGGCGTGCTGGTGGACGCTGGAGTAGCTCTCGCCAGTCGCGATCGGGATGTTGAGCTTGCGGGCCACCTCGACCGTGGAATCGATGTTCTGGTGGGCGGTCGGTTCCTCGAACCAGGTCGGTTCGAACTCGGCAATCGCCTCGCCCACGTAGACCGCTTCGGAAACGCTGAACCGGCTGTGTCCCTCGATCATGAGCTGGATGTCCGGACCCACAGTTTCCCGCACCCTCCGCACAATGTCGATCGAAAGGTGCCGGTCTTCCGGGGACATCGTGCGCCACGCCGCGCCGAAGGGATCGAACTTCATCGCACGGTAGCCCTTGTCGATCACCATCTGGGCCCGTTCGGAAAAGGATTCGGTGGTCCGTGGTCCCGCGTACCAACCATTGGCATACGTCGGCAGTGATTCGTGGTAGCGTCCGCCGATCAGGTCGTAGATCGGGTGGCCGGTCGCTTTGCCGATGATGTCCCAGCAGGCTACCTCGATCGCGGCGACGGCATTCATGTGGATCTGGCCGCCATCGGTGTAGAGATCGCGGGACATGCGCTGGAGGATGGTCTCGATCTGGAACGGATCGAAGCCCTCGTAACGTCCGGCCAACTCATGGATCGCCGCCTCGGTGGTCTTGGCGAAGCCGTTGATCGTGCCCTCGCCAATTCCGTACAACCCGTCCTGGTCGGTATCGAGACGGACAAAAAGCCAGTTTTTCCACGGGTTGCCAACAATCCAGGTCGTTGCTCGCGTAATCTTCATCGGAGATCTCCTTGTTGCAGGACGTTGGACGATGCCAAGCAGAATCTCATTGTGCCGCGGTTTCGCCAATGTGGGAATGTGCCTGAACACGTCTCACCGGAGGTTCAGATCCTCAATTACGGCCGAGCCGATTGCTCCGATGTACGCGTCGGCGGCGTAGGAATCGTCGAAGCCCCGAGTGAGAACGGCGACCGCGGCCTCGCCGCCCGGACCACGGAGCACCCCGGCGTCGTGTTCGATACCGGTGAGACTGCCGCTCTTGCCCGCAAATGTGACGCCTTCCGGCAGATGGCGGGGCAGGCGATTGGTGTGCTGCTGATCGCCCAGCAGTTCCAGCATCCAGGCGCATCGATCGGGGCTGGCAGCCGATCCGTCCACGATTGAACCCAGGATGTTGGTGAGATCGGCCGCGGTGGCAACGTTCTCAGGTGCCCCGTGATTAGGGAGCCTGCCCAGGAACCGACGGTTGAGCGACGTCGCCGTCAATGCGAGAGAGTTTTGGACATGATGGATTGCTGGCATGCCGACCGCGTCGATAAGGACATTCGATGCAGTGTTGTCGGAGATCGCGATCATCAGCCAGGCGTGGTCCCGGAGCGTCAGCTCAAGACCGGTCTGAAGCCAGTTGAGGACGCCACTGCCGCCGACCTTCTGAGTGGTGCGTACGGGCGACTGGTCGGAGAAGCTGAGGCGGCCATCGTCCACGGCCCGCGCCAGGGCGACGAGGATAAGCATCTTGATCGTACTGGCAGCGGGAAACACGCGATCATCCGCGTGACCGAACGATGCACCGGATCGCAGGTCGCGGATGGACACGGCAACTGTAGTGCCAGGCGGGGCCGCAGCGATGGCTGCCATGACTGTTGGCCACATCGATGGATCGGAATCCACGGCCGCTCGGGTGGATGCTTTCACGTCTGGAATGCTCCTTGTTCGAATCAGGCTGCCCACTAGGCGCGGCAGGTTGCCATGCTATACTCACGCCGACTCCAGGGCGGCCAATGACCGCTCGATTTCGAGTGTCTCGCTCGGATCGTCGCGGAACAGCGCATGCGTTGGAAGGGTGGTAGACGGGTCTCCAATCGTCAAGAGGGACGACGATCGTACCCGCCAGTTTCCTGCATGACTCCTTGTGCCATCGTCTTCCTCTTCATGATTGCTCACCCGGTCACAGCTACAACATATGGCACATGACCGATGTTGCGGAGGTCCACGACCTTGTTTCGTCCGCTTTCATCCCTATTTGGATTTTTCAGTCGTGATCTCGGTATCGACCTCGGAACAGCCAACACACTGGTATACGTGCGAGGCAAGGGCATCGTCATTTCGGAACCTTCGGTGGTTGCCATCGATGCCAAGACCAAGCGAGCACTATGGGTCGGAATGGAAGCCAAGGCGATGCACGGCAAGGCGCCCGATTCGATCATCGTGGTGCGGCCACTGAAAGACGGCGTGATCGCCGATTTCGATACGGTCGAAATGATGCTGCATCACTTTATCCGCAAGGTCCACTTGCAGCGCCTGATGGCGCCGCACCCGCGGGTCGTGATCGGTATCCCGAGCGGGGTAACCGAGGTCGAAAAGCGCGCCGCAAAGGACGCCGCGCTCTCGGCTGGCGCACGTGAGGCGTACACCATCGAGGAGCCGATGGCGGCCGCGATCGGCGCTGGACTGCCGATTAACGAGCCGATCGGCAGCATGATCGTTGACATCGGCGGTGGGACGACCGAAGTCGCCGTGATTTCGCTGGGCGGTATTGTAGTAAACCACTCGATCCGGGTAGCTGGTGATGAAATCGACGATGCGATCATTCAGTACGCGCGTCGCGACCACAATCTCGTGATTGGGGAGCGCACGGCCGAGAACGCCAAGATTGCCGCCGGTTCGGCCTACCCGCTTGAAGAGGAGGTCCGGGTGCCGCTCCGCGGCCGTGACCTGCTGACTGGCTTGCCGAAGTCGGTCGAAGTCAGCTCGGTCGAATTGCGAGACGCTATCTCGCAACCGGTGAACACGATCATCGAACTCGTCAAGACATCGATCGAGGAAACGCCTCCGGAACTGGTGGCCGATATCATGGAACATGGCATCACCATGGCTGGTGGCGGGGCGTTGCTGATGGGGCTCGACCGGCGCCTGCAAAGTGAGCTCAGGATGCCCGTTCATCGCGCCGAAGACCCGTTGACGTGTGTCGCGCGCGGCACCGGACGGGTTGCTGAGTCGTTGCACCTGTATCAGCGGGCACTCGCCAGTGGCCGCGAGATTCGACGTTAGACGTTCACGAACCGATTCCGCGGGCGCACGCGACGACGCCTGCGGAACCGGAAGGATACGCTTCCCATTGATTCGTACAGGTCACGCCGCTCCATGCTGATCGATGAATGCTGTATTTTCGACGTAGCCCAGCCGGTTGAACGGCGATGACGACGATTTCGCTTCGCCGGGTCATCGCGCTCGTGCTGGCCTTCGCGGTGGTTTGCGGTGGGTTCATCGCGCTCGACCGTCGCAGCAGTGCCCTGGAACCGGTGCGGAGTGGGCTCAACGAGATCGTCTCGCCGATCTCGTCGGCCTTCTACGATGTGCTCGACCGGCCGGGCGGCCAGTCCGACCTCGAACAGCAACTCGCGGATGCTGTGGCTGAGCGCGATGCGCTCAAGGCCGAGAACAGCCAGCTCAAGGCCGATACAGTCGAGCTCGATCAGTTGCGGCAGATGCTTGAAGTCGAACAGCGAAACCCGAGCCTGGACCTGACGAAGGCCAATGTCATCGGACAGGATCCGTCGGGAAACCAGATGTTCCTTGTCATCGATGTTGGCTCGAATGATGGGGTGCGCGAGGGTATGGCGATCGTCAGTCCAAACTATTACCTTGGGCAGGTCACCGACGTCAGCCTCGAATCGTCGAAGGTCATGCTCATCATCGATGCCAGCCAAAGCGTGGGAGCAATCCTGGAGGACTCGCGGGGCTCCGGCATTGTCAAGGGAGAGTGGCAACTAGGCGGATACCTGACGATGCTGCACGTGGAGCCGGGGAACGCCCCTGAGGAGGGAGAATGGGTGGTGACCTCGGATTCCACCGAAACCCAGACCCGGCAGGTGCCGCCGAATATTCCAATCGGTCAGGTGTTTGGCGAACCGGCGGTGAGTGACCAGACCGATACCCTCGTCATCCAGGTGCGGCCAGGCGTGAGCGAGATCAACGATCTCACGGTCGTCTACGTGGCGGTGGAAATCAATGAGTAGAACGATCTCGCTTTCCAATATCCGGCTCATGGCCAGCGTTGCCTCGGCCAAGGCGACGGCCGCAGGGATTCGGCGGCTGGGCCGAGGCGGCGGAACCTCGGCTCCCGGATTGGTTGCCGAGCGTATCGATCCGGCCATGCTGGGCAAGCTGACCGCCCGGCTCCCAGCTGGTGCGATCGTGGTGGCCGGAACCAACGGCAAAACCACGACGTCGCGCATGATCGCCGATATCCTGACGGCAAGCGGCCTGCGCGTGGTGCACAACCGGTCCGGCTCCAATCTCGTCCGGGGCGTGGTGAGCGCCTTTGCTTCGCAGGCCTCACTCGGCGGGAATCCCGGTGGTGACATCGCTGTGATCGAAACGGACGAGGCGGCGTTTCCCGAGGTCGTCCGGCTGGTTCAGCCGCGGGTGATCCTGCTCAACAACCTCTTTCGTGACCAGCTCGATCGATACGGCGAACTGGATGCCATCGCTCGGAAGTGGAAAGCATCCCTGGCCCGACTCGGCCCTGACGCAACCATTGTCTTCAATGCCGATGACCCGGGCCTGACGTCGGTAGCGCACGATATAAGCGCCAACAAGGTGGCCTTTGGCATGAATGCGGCGGAACACACGCTCAGCTCGCTCCCTCACGCCGCGGATGCCGCAGTCTGCTTCGTCTGCGGTACCGATCTCGCGTACAAGGCACTCTACGTCTCGCACCTCGGGAACTGGTACTGTCCGGCCTGCGGCGAGGCCCGCCCCAACCTCGACGTGGCGGGAAGTGAGGTCGATCTCGAGGGCGTGGAGTCGCTGACCCTGACCATCGATCGCGGCGGCGAATCCGATCGCTACGCGGTGGGAGTCCCGGGGCTGTACAACGCCTACAATACGTTGGCGGCGGTGGCCGCCACCCGGCACGTGGGCGTTTCCCAGTCCAGGGTCCAGACGGCCCTCGTCCAGTTCCGCTCGGCCTTTGGCCGAATCGAGCGGATCGACTACCGGGATCGACACCTTACCCTTGCCCTGGTCAAGAATCCGGTCGGTTTCAATGAAGTGTTGCGGATGCTCACGTCCGGTACCGGAGCGCTGACGGTGCCGACCCTGATCGCGATCAACGACCTCTACGCCGACGGGCGCGATGTCTCCTGGCTCTGGGATGTCGACTTCGAGGTGCTGGCTCATGACGGAAGCATGTTAGCGACGACTGGCCTGCGCGGCCCGGATATGGCCAACCGACTCAAGTACGCGGGTATCAATGAATCGCGAATCGTGGCCCTCCCGCCGGACATTGAGCGCGGGCTGGACGAGTTCGTCGAACGGATACCCGCGGGCGAGCAAGGGTATATCCTCCCCACGTACACCGCGATGCTCGACATCCGCAGGATCCTGGCCGACCGCGGCGCGGTGGAGTCGTTCTGGCAGCAATAGCGGGAGAGGCTCGATGACGACCGATCGAACACTGGTAATTGCCTGGCTGTACGGCACGAAAATGAATATTTACGGTGACCGGGGGAACGTCCTCGCCATCGCCCAGCGCGCCCGGTGGCGTGGCATTGGCGCCGATGTGCGCGACATTGGCCTTGGTGAGCCGATTCCGGCTCACACCGACATCTTCTTCTTTGGCGGTGGGCAGGACCAGGCACAGGTTGCCGTATCGAAGGATTTGGCTGGGGCCAAGGGAGAGGCAATCCGGGAAGCGGTTGAAGACGGTGCCGCTCTATTATCCGTGTGCGGCGGGTATCAGCTTCTTGGACACGAGTACCGGCCACATGACGCTGAACCGCTGGCAGGCATCGGCCTGTTCGATGTCGACTCCCAGGCCGGACCGGAGCGGTTCATCGGCAACGTCGTCATCGATTCGGATTGGGGTCCACTCGTGGGATTCGAGAACCACAGTGGCCTCACCTTTCTCGGGGCCGGTGCCACTCCGATGGGCAAGGTTCGTGTGGGCCGTGGGAACAATGGCCAGGATGACACCGAAGGTGTGGTGTACAAGCACGCGATCGGCTGCTACCTGCACGGATCACTCCTGCCCAAGAATCCGGTCCTCACGGACTGGCTGCTGGCCGCGGGATTGCGTCGCCGGTATGGTGAAGACACCTTGGCGCCGCTTTCGAGCAGCATCGAGGAGGCTGCCCACGCGAGTGCCCGGGCCCGTGCGGTGGCAACCCGCTAGACCGCCGCAAGCAGTCTTGAACAAACGAAAAGAAGCTTCAAGGGGTCCACACAGTTACGTCCCAGGCGAAGAATGGATTACTATATTCCGCAACTCTGCCTTGCCATCGTATTTCCGGAGAAGTAGACTGATCCGTCGAGATATATCGAGGGTTATGGTGTTTCACACCGCCCCATAGATCAAGAGGAACGCGGATTCCCATGCAGGTGATAACGAAGAACGACGACAGGCCGTCAATGTCGACGATCGATACGCTGGACGAGCGTATTCTTTCCGAACTCCAGACCAACGGCCGACTGACCATGAAGGCACTCGCTGAGCGCGTCGGCCTCTCGAGTCCTGCCATGATTGAACGGGTACGGCGACTCGAGGAGCGAGGTGTGCTGGCCGGATACCGGGCCGTGGTCGACCCATCGGCGATCGGCCGGCCCCTGACCGCCCTGATCTCGATCGATTTGGATCGTCGGCACCACGACGTGTTCCTCAACCGGCTGCGGTCGGAACCGTCGGTCGAGTCTTGCCATCGTATCACGGGCGAACATTCCTACCTGGTCAAGGTCCACGTCTCCTCGACGGAAGAGCTGGAGTTGCTGGTGGACGAGTTGGGGGATGCCGGCGCGAAATGCTCGACCAACATCGTGCTTTCATCACCGATCGAGGGCGCACCGGTGGTGCCACCGGAAGGTACCGTCAGCCAGCGGACGCGCCTGACCCGCCGGCGGCGACGCTCGGCTACCATGCGTGGAGACGAAATCAAGGCTGATCAATCGTCCCGGAAGCGTGTACGTCGGCCGGATCCCATCGAAGAATCACACGATTAGCGACGCCATCGAGAGGATCGAACAGGAAAGGACCGGGACGCTCAAGTCCCGGTCCTTTCCTGTCGCTGGCTCATAGCGGATCCAACAATCCAAGCGCGGCTGCGGGGTGTCGCTATCCCGCCGGTTCAATCACCGGATCAGCCTCATCAGGTGGCGGTTCTTCGGCGGGTGGGGGTTCCTCCTCAGCCGGTGGTGGCTCCTCAGCAGGTGGAGGGTCCTCGGCGGGTGGAGGATTGTCAGGCTGGTTGTCGACCGGCTCGATCGGTACGTCGTTGCCGGATGAACCGGAATCGGAATTGCGCTCGTTGGAGTTGCTGTTCGAGTTCGAGGGTTCCCGCTCGTCATTCTGGACGCGGATCCCACTGACACCCGCCGCCGCCGCGTAGCGGGCAATGGTATTGATGGCATCCCCGGCCCATCGTACACCGCCCTCGCGCGTTGCCGCAATCGCGTCGTCAAGTTGCTCGCGTTCCCACTCGCTGAGTTCGCCACAATCGTTTTCTGGCCCCTGATCGCGCACGAGCCACTCTTTCGTCGTGTTGCCACTTCCGGGCTGGTGACCCGTAACCTCGCAGATGTCGCCCTCATACGCGTCAGACGGTACAGGGAAGGCCTCAGGCACTGGGTTGCCGTCGGGCCCCTGAAGCAGGGCGGCATATTCCGATGTGTCGTGAATTTCCACCATCATGTCTTGCCAGATCGGCCCGGCTGCCTCGCTGCCGTCAAGGGCCTCCAGACCAACCGTGTTGGCACCGCCGCTGACGCCGACCCAGACGCCGATGGCGACATCGGTCGTATACCCCATGGTCCAGAGGTCTTTCCACTCGTCAGTCGTTCCGGATTTGGCGGCGGTTGGCCGGCCAAGTTGCTCCTGGGTCTGGCCGAAGAGGTTGTTACGGGTGAAGATCATCTCGCGGGCGTCGTTGTCGGTCAGGACAGAGGTCACTTGATAGGCGTTTCCGGACGGAATCGCCTGGCTTGAATCTTCTTCCACCTGCTCGTCGTCGAGCGCGTACAGGACATTGCCCTGGCTGTCCTTGATCTCAATAATTGGATGTGGGGGCACGTTGGTACCGTTGTTGGCGAGCGTGGCGTAGACATTGGTGTGTTCGAGCAGTTGCACTTCGGCCGCGCCGAGCCCGATCGAGAGCCCATAAACGCTGGCATCCTGCTGGAGGCTGTCGATCATGCCCATGCCACGTGCGGTATCCATGACCGTTTGTACGCCAACGTACTCGGTGGCCTTGACCGCCGGGATGTTCAGAGAGTTGGCGAGCGCCTCCCTCACCGAGATCGCGCCGTAGAACTGGCCGGTGTAATTCTGCGGCACATACGGTGCTTCGCCGAGGTTTTCCCACTCGGTCGGGATATCCATGAGGACCGATCCGGGGTTGAGCCCCTGTTGGAAGGCGGCGGCGTAGACGATCGGTTTCATCGACGAGCCCGGCTGGATCTGGCTGGTGGCGTAATTCACCTCGCCGTTGATCAGGGCGTTGTCGAAGTCGGCCGACCCGACCATAGCCAACACTTCGCCGCTCCAGGGCACCATGACCACCATCGCGCCGTTGTTACGTTCGTAGATTTCCATCTCGCGAACGCCATTGGCGAGGATCTCTTCCGCCCGCTGTTGCAGCTCGATATCGATACTGGTGGTGATCTGCAGGCCGCCGTAGAGGGCTTCCTCGCCGTAGTTTTCGACGATGTACTGGCGCACATACTCTGTGAAATGCGGAGCCGCCAGCACGGCGCCATTCCGCGTTCCTTCGACATTCAACGGCTCGGCAAACGCGGCCTCGGCTTCGGCGCGGGTGATGTACCGGTACTTGACCATCTGGTCGAGCACGTACTCCTGGCGGATCTTGCCCTGGTCGAAGTTGTCAGCGTAGTAGGTGGGTGATTGTGGCAGGCCGGCGAGGAAGGCTGATTCGGCGAGCGTCAAGTCCTTGGCATATTTGTCGAAATAGGTGTCGGCGGCAGCTTCGATCCCGTAGGCGCGGTTGCCGTAGTAAATCTGGTTGACATACATCGTGAAGATGTCAGATTTCGAGTATTGCTGCGCGAGGGCAACCGCGGCGAGGGCTTCGCGGCCCTTGCGCGTGTAACTGATATCCATTCCGCTGATCTGGTCAGGATAGATTGCTCGCACGAGCTGCTGGGTGATTGTCGAACCGCCGGAACTACCCGACCCCGACACGTTAATGAATGCGCCGCGCAGGATTGCGTAGGGCTCAACGCCTTCATTCGTCCAGAACGTCGAGTCTTCAGCTGAGACCGTGGCGTTAATAAAGTCTTCGGCGACGCCTTCCATGGGGACGAAGGTGCGCCAGCCGTAATTGGGGTTGTCGACTTCCTGGAGCAGTACCCCGTTGCGGTCGTGGATGCGGGTTGTCTGGAACGTGTCGACCGCGACCTCGGCGGCGTTGGGAAGATCTTCATTGACATCGCGATAAGCCGCCATCGTCCCGGCCACGCCAAGCGCCGAGCTGATAGCCGTAATCACGAGGAAGACGATCCCGACGACCATGGCGACGACGCCGAGAATGCTGAAAATGGCGATCGGTCCACCGAGGAACTTCGACTTCCTGCTCTTGTCCCGGCTGGTGATGCCTGGCATCAGGTGTGGCGGAAGCGCCTTCGCACGTCGCCCATAACGGGTCTTGCCGTACCTTGCCGCGCGGCGCTTGGCATCTGGATAGCGTTGGCTGGCGCGTGAGATTCGGCCGTGAGTCATCAACGTGGTACTCCCTATGTTCGTGCCGGTGAGGAAGGAATCCAATGGGAATGGCACGACAGTGTGTTCTGGGCTGGGGCGATACGGCCTGCCAATGCAGGACGTTACATTTCTCCGACGCGGGAGCGATCCAGATCGTTTCCCCACAGAGGGAGATTGATCGACCTTCGCGCTTTGCGAATTCTAACAAAGTCCCTGTTGAGGCCGCGATCGTGGTAGGGTCTGACCTGAAGTGACCGATTTCGTATCGGTTTGTGACCCGGCCCCTGTTTGCCGGAATCACGGGTTCTATGATGTGCGACGCAGGAGTGACGCGGTGAACGGCAATCCTCCAGGTATCTCCAATACGGGTGGTGACGCCTCGATCAAGGGCGAGCACCTTCCCGAAACTCCACACGAGCTTCCGGTGGATCGCGCCAAAATCGATGCGCTCCTGGAACGGATCCGCAATGGCGAATCCGTCACCCTGCTGGACGAGTTCCTGATCGCGGTCGATTGGCGGGCGGCGTTCGGCGCCGACGAGGGTAAGCCGCTGGACGCCGAGGATATCGGGCGGCTCATCGCCTACTACCGGGAGAAGTTCGGCGATATCGGCCCCGTTTATCTTGCCGAGCTGATGTCGACGGAGTTCATGACCGAATTACGGGCCCGTGGCGATGTGG
>JALZMD010000439.1 GCA_030858375.1 Chloroflexota bacterium | reverse complement strand
CGTTCAATTAGTGGTGTCCTAGTCACACGCTCAGGTTAGCACACCTTTCGGTGGAGGCTTGAAGTTGTGTGGCTGGAGGGTAGTCTGATCAGCGAGAGCCCACCCCGGGTCACTCGTCGAAATCCTGGTCACCCCTCAGATCGATCGGTCAGTCAAGGACAACGTCACTTTCGACCGTAGAAACGGCCATTGGCCGGCCAGCCTACCCCCCCTGTGTCTCCCTCAGATGCGACCGTTGGCCGCACACAACCTCACACGCACACGCACAAAAGGGAGTGGACCGAGCGTCCACTCCCTTATTGCGTTGGCCGGTCTTATAATCGATCGTTAGTCGCCGGCCACCCAACGTAAGTGCAGGATGCCTTTATTGTTCAGGCAGCGGCTTGTCGTTGCCGGAGATGTACCGGCATTCGGGATGGAGTTCGTCACCAATCAGGTTGCGCTGGCCATCGTGGCTGTCGTTGACGATCACCTCGTCGGCTCCGCCCGCCAACGCGCCCTCGATCGCCGCATTGACCTCGCGCGTCATCCGCAGCCGCGCCCGCTCGTATTCGGTCTGGCTCGACGGTTCACCGCCTGCGCCTTCGGGCGGCGTCACATGCACCCATGACGAGACACCGGTGGTGCCTTCCATGTCCGCTGAAATCAGGACCTTCATACTCACCCTCTGTCGATACTGCCGGTCGGAAAACATCCCCTTCAGGGGTAGCCTAATGGAGCTGGCGCTTGGTGAAAACAAAAACCGCCCCGGGAAATCCCGGAGCGGCTGTTGATGATGCGCAGTTTTCAAACCGGAGTGACTCACGTTCACGGGAAGTTCGCCGCGAGCGACAGCCTACTTGGTCTGGTTGCGGCGTCGGCGGCGCTCGGCCTTGCGGCGCTTGGCCCGATTCTCTTCCTGAACGCTAATGAACCGCAGCCCACGGCGATATTCCCGGATGATCCCGGATCGTTCGATGCCCTTGTTAAATCGCCGCAGCAGTTGCTCAAAGCTTTCGGAGTCTCGAATCTCAACACGCATAAATGCTCATCACCACCTTCGGAAGCGTGTGTCAGGTCGTTGCATTTCCAGGCCCGATGTATTGATGGGCACCAGAAAACACCGAAGTTCGCCTTCGGACACGGAATTATACGCCATCCGGTCCGGTAGTCCCAACCGGCAAACCCGATCCAGGCGGGAAACACGCGCACCGTCTCTACCAGCCGGCGAGCAGGTAATGAGATATCGTCATTGACGGAACGATGCCCGCCGTTCTCCAATACCTCCAGATGCGTTCATGTCGCCTCGCTTCAGAAGGATCTCGCACCATGACAAGCACCGACACCGTCCGCGCTGTCGCCATCACGCCTTCCCGGCCCGGCGCCGTCCGCCTCACAACCATCGCCGTCCCGGATCCCGGAAAGGGTGAGGTCGAGATCTCCGTGATTCGGGTCGGTGTGTGCGGAACCGACCGCGAGTTGATCCGGGGAGAGATAGGATTTTCCCCGGAGGGAACCGAGCACCTGATCCTCGGTCATGAGGTCGTGGGCCGCGTGCGCAAACTGGGTCCGGGCGTCACCGGCCTCGCGCTCGGCGACCTGGTGACCGTCACCGTGCGTCGGCCCGATGGGTGTGCCGCCTGCCTGGCCGGCGAGCCCGACATGTGCCTGGACCGCAACTACACCGAGCGCGGCATCGCCGGGGCGCACGGGTTCATGGCCGAGCGGATCATCGAGCACCAGGACTGGGTCATCAAGGTGCCCGACCATCTCGAACCGGTAGCGATGCTGACCGAACCGCTCACCGTCGTTGAAAAGGCGGTGCGGCAGGCCGAGCTTATCCAGCGCCGCCTCAACTACTGGAACCTGAAGACCGCGGTCGTGATGGGCGCCGGCCCGATCGGCCTGCTGGGAACACTCCTGCTCCGGAGCCGGGGCGTAGCCACCTACACCCTCGCCCGCACACCGGCCCCCAACCCCGCCGCGGACCTCGTGGCCGCCAGCGGCGCGACGTACGTATCGACCAGCCAGCAGTCGCCCGAAGCGCTCGCCGCCACGCTTCCCAACATTGACCTCATCCTCGAATCCAGCGGTTCGAGCCAGGTCGTCTTCGAGAGCATGCGGCGGCTCGGCAACAACGGCGTGCTGGTGCTGCTCAGCCTCACTGGCGGGCACCACACCCACGTGGTCCCAACTGCCGAGCTCAACACCTCGCTCGTCGCCGGAAACAAGGTGGTCGTCGGCAGCGTTAATGCCGGCATGGTGGATTTCGCCAACGCGGTCGAGAGCCTCGCCCGCTTCGAGAAGCTGTGGCCGGGCCTGACCGCTTCGATGATTACCCACCGCTTCACGCTCGACGACGACCTGACCACCGCCACCGGCAAGCTGCCCGGCGGGATCAAGAGCGTCATCGAGTTTTGACGTCATTCCGCAACGAGCCACAGGCGAGTGGATGAATCTCCTGCCGCAGCAGCATTGCATCATCGTTCGCTGCGGCGATGAGATTCCTTTGGTCGCTGGCGCTTCCGGCGGAATGACGATTAACCGCCTTCGCCGGGGATCCCTCGCAAGCTCGGGATGAAAGTTTGGTTGTTGGAGAGTACTCAGTTGGAGGTGGAAAGGGCCGCGTTGAACGTCGTCACTTCCTCGACCGGGTTGGCGACGTGGGCAAAGACCTTCCGGATGTCAGATCCGCGAATCTGGACTGTCTCGGTCGGGAGGACGAGGCTCAGCAGCAGCCATCCCGCCCCGTAGATATCCGGATCGACGTAAAT
>JALZMD010000436.1 GCA_030858375.1 Chloroflexota bacterium | reverse complement strand
AGGCGCTGGACCTGCTCGACCGGTTCCTGAGCAACGATGTCACCACCTTCGAAGGCGAGTACTACTCCCTGCGCGAAGCTCCAAACCGGCCAGCCCCGGTCCAGCGGCCCCGGATGCCGATGATGGTAGGCGCGCATGGGCCACGGATGATCGACCTCGCGGCGCGCTACGCCGACTCGTGGAACTCGCGCGGGACGCCAACCGAGATGCGGGAGCGCAATGATCGGATGGACGCTGCATGCGCGAAACACGGCCGCGACCCCCACGCGATCAAGCGCTCGTTGCTCTTCGTGATCGCCCAGATGAAGGACGAGCACCCCTGGGACTCGATCGATGCATTTACCGACTTCGTCGGGCGCTTCGCCGAGGCCGGCGTCGAGGAGTTCGTCTTCCAGCCACCCCCACCCGCCCGATTCGCGATCGTCGAGCGCGTGGCGACCGAGATCATTCCGGGATTGAGGACCGCGTGAGTAACTCTCCACCATTGACGTTCGGTATCCAGATCCTCCCGCTCGGCTCGTGGCCTAACCTGCGCGACGAATGGGTTGGCTACGACGAACAGGGCTGGGATTCTCTGTGGCTTCCCGATCACCTGATGCCGCCCAGCGGTGAACCAGGCCCGATCCTGGAGGGGTGGACCGCGCTTGCGGCCCTGGCCGCACTGACCGAACGCGCGCAGGTGGGCATCCTGGTTTCAAGCAACACGTTCCGGCACCCATCGGTGGTGGTGAAGCAGGCGGTGACGGTTGACCACATCGCGAAGGGTCGCTCGATCCTCGGTCTTGGCGCCGGCTGGTACGACGCGGAGCACCAGGCATTCGGGATCGAGTTCCCGGAAACCAGCGTGCGGGTGAGCCAGTATGCCGAATCGCTCGACCTGTTAGACCAGTTCCTGCGCAATGACACGACCACGTTTTCGGGGGACTGGTACACGATGCGGGAAGCTCCCAACCGGCCCCCACCGATCCACCGTCCGCGGATGCCAATCATGGTCGGCGCCCACGGGCCGCGGACGATCGGGATCGCGGCCCGGCACGCCGACATCTGGAACTCCCGCGGCGATGTGGACGAGATGCGCGAGCGCAATTCCCGGGTGGATACCGCCTGTGAGCAGGCGGGACGCGACCCATCGGGGGTGACCCGTTCGGTCAGTTACTTTCCGGTGCGCACCGACAAACGGCCGTGGGATTCGGTTGAGGCGTTCACGGAGTGGGTTGATACGTACCGCGCGATCGGCTATACGCACTTCATCTTCGAGGCCCCGCCGCCGGAACGCCGCGACGTTGCGGAACGGATCGCCCAGGAACTGCTGCCCGAATTCCGGCGGGGATAGGCCGCACTGGCTATACTTGACAATATCGACGACTTCGACCGGTGCGCTGCCGGTCCATACTCGGCATCGGGCCGACATGCCTTTCGCCAGGACAAATGCATCCATGGATCTTGCCGGTTTCCTGCTGACCATCCTCAATATCCTGACCATCCTGCTGGTAGCGCGGGCCCTCTTCTCGTGGTTCGATCCCGGCCTGACGACGCCGATCGGCAAGTTCCTGCGAGATGTCACGGAGCCGATCGTGGCGCCGGTGCGGCAGGTAATCCCGCCGATGGGGATGCTCGACCTCTCGATCATGGTGACCATGCTGCTGCTGATCGTGCTGCGGCAGCTGATCGCGAGCGCGCTCGCGTAATTCCGGCAAATGGGTCATGATGCCCGGTCACTGGACCCGGCCATCGGAATCTCGTACAGTCCCTGTATCCTGAATGGTCTGCTTGGGATCATTCCTCTTCCGACGATCAGGAGCATCAGATGTTGTTTCGCCTTGTCTCGCTCATCGCGCTCATCGGTGTGGTCGGCGGCGACGCCCGAACATCCTCCGAAAGCGATGACGAATCCAACGACGACGTCCGCATGGGCGGTGAGGGTTTCGGCAACATCGTCATGTTGTTCGTCGTAATTGGTGCGCTGCTGCTGCTGGGTATCATCGCGATGGCGATGCTGGGGCTCAGCGGCCAATTCGAAAACGAACTGACCGATCCAGCCTCGTAACCAACACCCGGCAGATCATTCCAGCCAAACGGGCGCTCATCGATGGTGGGGGCCCGTTTCGTTATTCGCTGGGTTTCATCGACCGGATGTCGAAGCCAAGGAGTTCCATCAGGGCCAGTGCATTGGTGGAGGTCGCCAGCCCCGGCCGAAGCCGGTAGTCGAACGTCATGTCTGGACCCGCCGGACCGCGCGTGAAGGTTTCGGCAAAATGCACGGAGACAGCGGTCGACTCCAGGTCGGAACCTTCGACAAGCGACAGGTCATGGCTGGACACGCCGCCGATCGCGTTGGCCCGTGACAATTGCGCCAGAACGCCGCGGGAGGCGATCTGCCGCTCGGCCGTGTTGGTGCCCTGCAGGATCTCGTCCAGCAGGTAGAGGACGGGCCGATCGCCCGTCGCACCGGCGGCATCGACGACGGCCTTGAGTCGTTGCAACTCAGCCATGAAGAACGAGACGCCCTTGGTGACGGAGTCTTCGACCCGCATGCA
>JALZMD010000407.1 GCA_030858375.1 Chloroflexota bacterium | reverse complement strand
ACGCGGGCGATTTCATCCGGGCGGGGGCCAGGGCGGTGGCGTTGGGCAGCAACCTCGTCGACGAGAAATCGGTCGCAACCAAGGATTGGGCCACGATCACAGCGCGATCGCGGGCCGCCGTCGAGGCAGTCCGGTCCGCCCGCACGTCGTGAGGGGTTTGACGAGGACATTTGCATTGACGGTTTCGGTACACTGTTCTGGGTAACGTTTCGATCCAGTGCCGGTCTTGAGCAAGCACCGTGCCTTTGCCAGATCTTCCACCAGTGGACAGGCTCAAATGACCGATCAGGAAATACGACTGCCGTTGCTGAAGAGGCTCGCCGAGCAGGCGATGTCCGACCATGCGTTCCGCCTTGCCGCGCGCGATGATCTCGACAGCGCCCTGGTTCAGTACGGCTACCAGCTCAACGAGGCCGAACTGCCGCTCGTCCACCAGTTCCGGGATTCCCTCGCCGAAGCCGGTGTCGACCTTGCGCTCGCCTCGGAGCTGAGCCTCGACATCGATGACGACATGAGCATCGACGATCTCCACAACCTCAAGGCAGCTTTCGGCGACGCGTCTCGATAGCGACGATGGTGGAGAGTCATCGCGTTGTGCGACCTTGAAACACAGGACTGTTCGGCTGAAGGTGCGAGTCGACGCTTAACCAACGCGAACTCATGCCAAACACGCACCGTTAGTGTGCTCGCAACATCGAACGAATTCCACCGTCGATCACACGGCGTCCGCTCTACGTCCCGAATAATCGGTCTCCGGCATCTCCGAGTCCTGGCCTGATGAACCGGTTCGCGTCGAGTTCGCGGTCGAGTGCCGCCACGTGAAGCTGCACCTCCGGATGATGCCGGTAGACATTGTCCACCCCTTCGGGTGCGGCGATGATCCCGACGAACTTGATCCAGCTCGCGCCCCACTCCTTGAGCACGCGAATCGCATCGACGGCTGATCCTCCGGTAGCCAACATCGGGTCGAGCACGATCACCAGGTCGTCCGGGCACGTTTCGGGCAGCTTGTTGTAGTAGCTCACCGGTCGATGCGTCGTCTCGTCGCGATACATGCCGAGGTGCCACACCTTGGCATGTGGAAGCACATCGGCCGCTGCCTCCATCATCCCCAGCCCGGCGCGCAGGATCGGCACGAGTCCGATGTCAATGGTCAGCTTGTCCCCGACCGACGCTTCGAGCGGCGTCTTGTAGGGCAGACGCGTGGTTGGGAGGTCCTGGGTCGCCTCATAGATCAACAAAGTCGTCAATTCACGCGTTAGTTCACGGAAGGTCTTAGTATCGGTCCGTTCATCCGAGAGTAACATCTTCTTGTGCTTGATCAGGGGATGGTTGCTGACGTGCAACGTGGGGACAGCGGGGTGTCCGGTTCGCTCGCTCATGTATGTCGATCTCCCTCGGGTCCTTCTAGCTGGCAAGCACGCCCAGTTCCCGCAGGTGGTCGAATCCATCTTCAGTGGCGCCTTCGGGGATGTATTCGAGGCTGACCCAGCCGACGTACCCGGAGTCGTCAATGACACGGAAGAGGGACGTGAAATCGACCTCTCCCGTCCCTGGCTGATGGCGTCCCGGAACGTCGGCGATCTGGATGTGGCTAATCTTGCCGCCATGTTCGGCGATGAACTGGAACGGATCCTCGCCCATCCGGATCGCATGGTAGATGTCGTACTGAAGACCGACGTTCTGGCTGTCGAGGACCGAGACCAGGTCAAGCGCCGACTGGGTGGTCGGGAGCGCGAAGTCCGGTACATCGAACGTGTTGACCGGCTCGAGCGTCAGCTCGACCCCGATCTGTTCGAGCGCTCCGCCCGCCATCTCGACGTTTTCGGACAGGACCGCCAGCGCGTTTTCCTCGCTCCCGAGTTTTCCAGCCAGGCAGTTGATGCGCGGCGGCCGCAACGCTGAGGCATACTCGACAGCCAGCCTGAGACCTTCTGCGAACTCGGCGCGCCGCGCTGGCTGGGCCGCCAGGCCGCGGTCGCCGGAGGCCCAATCCCCGGCTGGAAGGTTCATCAACACGAAGTCGAGACCATTAGCATTGAGTGCCTTGAGGATGGTATCAGGAGTTTCCACATACGGGAACAACAGCTCTACCCCGGCGAATCCAGTGGCGGCGGCTCGATCAAATCGTTCTAGCAACGGATACTCTGTGAAGAGCATGGTGATATTGGCGGCGAGTTTCGGCATCAGGGAACACGTCCTTCCAGCGAGACCGGTGAGAAATGAGCGACGACCTGTACTGCATTCTGCCAGACAACCGACCCGTGCGGGGAGCCGGGCCGTGGCCTGCGTGTGCGTTCCGACGTCCTTGGCCATGCTGATGGCCAGCAACGTTAGCCGATCGTTCGGTTCCACGCTGGCGAACGACATGGTGTCGCTGACAGTCGGCAATGGTGAGATCGTCGGTCTCGTCGGAGAGAACGGTGCCGGGAAGTCCACCCTGCTCTCGATTCTGGCCGGCTTCCTCCGACCGGATGCTGGAACGATCTCGATCAATGGCGGGATTACAAATCTGTCGTCTCCGGGTGTCGCGCTCTCGGTCGGTATCGGGCTCGTGCATCAGCATTTGTCGCTCATTCCCACGTTCACGGTGAGTGAGCAACTTGAGCTTGCGGGCTGGACATCGGCCTCACTCCCTGATGTGCTGGCGGCGGATTTTCGCGGTGACGAAATCATCGAGCACCTGGCGATGGGACGAAGGCAACGCGTCGAGATTGCCAAGGTGCTGGTCGCAAGACCGAAAGTGCTCTTGCTCGACGAACCAACGTCCATCCTCGCCCCCTCGGAGGTCGACGCGTTGTTCGAGGTGCTCCGCTCGTTGCGAGGTGCCGGAATCGGGATCCTGATCGTGACCCACAAACTCCAGGAAGTGATGACACTTGCCGACCGGATCGTGGTCATGGCCGGCGGCAAGGTCACCGGATCGTTCGACCGGACCGGCGATGCGTGGGACCCGGGTACTGGCAACGAGGTCCTCAAGCGCATGTTCGATTGGACCGCGCCCGACAGCGCGACGATCACTTGTGCTGCGATGGCCACCGAACCGAAGAACGATCCTGCACTTGATGATTCCCGGCCCGTCCTGCGACTGGTAGATGTCAACGTCGCCTCGCCGGGCGGAGGCCCCGAGATCGGCGATATCAATTTCGATGTGCTGCCGGGACAGATCCACGCGATCGTCGGCATCGATGGCCAGGGTCAGGCCGATCTTGCTGGCGTGATCGCGGGCTACCAGCGATCTGGGGGCCGGATCGAACTGGCCGGCCATGATATCAGTAATGTGCCCTCGATCGAACGTGCCAGGCTCGGCGTTGCACTGCTAGTGGACGATAGGCTGGGGGAGGCGGCCATCGGGTCGTTGTCGATCGCCGAGAACCTGGTGTTGAAGCGGCCCCGTCCTGAATCGCTCGCGCGCGGTGGCCTTTTCCGTCGGGACAGGGTTCTCAAGCACGCTCAATCCGTGATTGCCAGGTGGGGAATCGAGCCGTCCGATCCGCAGTCCCGATTCGGTTCCCTCTCGGGAGGGAACATGCAGCGTGTGCTGGCCGCTCGCGAACTCGACCGAGA
>JALZMD010000398.1 GCA_030858375.1 Chloroflexota bacterium | reverse complement strand
CCATCTGCTTGCCGTGCTTCGGGATCCACTGTTCCACCGCGTCGTAGGCGGTGAGGATCTGCGGATACTCCACCATCGATTTCCGGATCCGGGTGTAGGCCTCGCGGTGGGCGGGTTCAACCCTGGTCGGCGCACCCATCGCTTCGTGTTGCGCCGGATCGATCGGGACGCAGACCTCGACCGGTCCATCGCTCTCTTCACTGACCTCGCCGTGGTAGATGATGAAGGCCGCCCCGGTGACACCTCCATTGGTTGCCGCCACCGTGTGCAGGCGCGGCATACAATCGTCGAGCCAGTCCGTCAGACCGCTGACCGTGGTGTGGCGCTGCTCGGTGAGCACCGTTTGCTCGGGTATCTCGCGTTCCTCGATCTCGAACATGTCGTAGTTCCTTTCCTTGCCGGCGAGGTCAATCAACAGGTACATCAGCAGGTCGCGCTGGCTGGCCATGCGCCGCTCGACCGTTTCCCAATAGGCCACCAGGCCATCGCTCCGCCGCTCCCGCGGGGCGGCCATGACCGTGGCGACATCGGCCAACGGCATGTCCAGCTTGCGCAACCGGGCAATCAGCCGGGCATCGGCCAGCTGGCTCTCCCGGTAGCGGCGATAGCCGTTCACCGGGTTCACCTCGGCCGGGACCAGCAGTCCCTGATGGTCGTAGAGGCGGAGCGCCTTGGGCGAGAGCAGCGAGCGGCGCGCGAACTGGCCAATGCTCAGGTGTGGATCCTTCACCTGGGCGCCTGGCTCGTTCGCGAACTGCCCGTGTTCATGGCTCATGCCCTTGCCTCCAGCAGGGCGACCGTCGCCCCATATTCAGTACTCTATGGCTTGACCCAAGGGGAAGGTCAAGCGGTTTTGCTCAGCATTCCTGATGATCCGAAACGAGCCCCAGCAGATGGGAGCGGGCAGCCTGACGATCCCGGATCGCCTGTTCCGTAATGTCACCGTCTCGGTGCAGGATGAGGCTCCGGATCCAGGCGAGCGTCCGGGACAGATCGTAGAAACGCTTGCGGCCCGGGTAGCCCTCGTCGAGCGGTACGTGGGCCGTATATGCAGCCTTGAAGGCGCGTTCGTACGCAGGATCGTGGCCCCGGAAGTTGCCCAGTTCGGTTCGCATCAGGTCGTACTCGTTGTGACCGACGATCGACTCTTCCACATCCAGGATGCCGGCGATCCGGACATCCCGGATCAGGATGTTGCCGGGGTGCAGATCCATGTGCAACAGCCGGGGCGCGATCTCGAAATCGATCTCGCCATCATGCTTCTCGAAATAGCACGCGATCCGGGGCACGAGATTCTCGAACGCCGTTCCGCGCATCAGATTCAGCCGATGCTCGACGATCGCGCGATGCATCTCCAGCCAGGTGGCGAACGGCCCGGGCGCGTGCCCATTCACGTCCCGGCCCAATTCGTGAGCTGGCCCGACGACAAAGTCGCTGTTCTCCCGGCGAACGTCGCCAAACCGGTCGAACGTCGTCGCGTGCAGCCGCCCCAGGCAGTCGCCCAGGTGCGTGTAGATGCAGCAGGTGTCCTCCACGCTCAACGATGGCAGGGCGCGCGAAAGCGCCTCACCCGTGATGCGGTCCGACAGTGAGTACGTGAAGGGCACGACGCGTTTCGATGTGTCGACGAGCCGGATCGTGGGCGCGGGTATGTCGAGGTCCCGCATCAACGCGTTGATCGCCAGGTCCTTCTGTGGCTTCCACGCGCCAGCCTCATCGTCGAACACTTTCAGGACAAGGTCGGCTCCGGATCGCGAGGTCCGGAGGAAAAACACCTCGTTGGCCAGTCCCTCGGCAGGACGGACGGCATGCAGCAAGTTGGATCCGGGATCGAACGCGCGCAGGAGTTCCCGGATCGACTCGATTGGGACTCGGTTGGCTTCCATGCCCCAGAGTGTAACAGCGCATCCGAGCTCCGGAACGAATGCCCGATTACGCCACGTCCCGGAGCAAGCCTTCGAGCGAAGCGGCCTTCTGGACCCGGGTTGGCGGGGTCGGGCTGGTGCTGGTCGAAGTCGTGTTCCTGACCCGCTTTCTCTTCGAGCTCGTACTGATCACCAACATCGAGACCCTCGCGGGTGAACCAGCCCTGATCGAGACCCTCTGGTGGCTCCAGGGCGCGGCGATGATCTTCAACGGCCTCGCCCTCGCCCTCGCGCTGCTGGGTCTCTCGCGCACCGCCCGGCTAAGCGGGCTGATTCCTGCCTGGCAGAAGCTGCTGAGCCTCGGCGCGGCGCTCGCGTTCTTCATCGTGACCGTCTCCTCCGTCGCCTCGCTCGAGGGCTCCCCGATCGGCTTGTTGGGATTGGCTGCCTTCGTGTCGTGGCTACTCTAGCTGGCGCTGCCCAGCCTGCGGCTGCTGCGAAGCGGCGACGAAACGGC
>JALZMD010000063.1 GCA_030858375.1 Chloroflexota bacterium | reverse complement strand
ATGTCCTGAATTGCCGCGGCCATGTTCCGGCCTGGCTTCGCCAGTCCTAAGGGGGATGTCACCTTGAGAGAATCAACCTCGTGAAGATTGCACTGGTCTCTCCCTATAGCATGCAGCAGCCTGGCGGGGTGGCCGAACACATCGCCCACCTTCGCGACGAGTTCAAGCGGCTCGGGCATGACATAGTGGTGATGGCGCCACGAGGCAACGTCGGTGGGCTCGAAGTCAACGAAGGCTACTACGGTATCGGACGGACGATCACGATCCCCGGCAACGGGAGCAAGATGCGGTTGACCTTCGATGTCACGCTCTACGCCGATGTCAAACAGATCATGAAGCGGGAGAACTTCGACATCGTGCATCTGCACGAGCCGCTGATGCCAGTGCTTCCCTACATGGTGCTCCTCAATTCCCGGGCCGTGAACGTGGCCACCTTTCATGCCTACAGCGGTTCGCAGCCCTGGTACTCGGCGCTGAAACCCTACATGTCGTTCGTGCTAACGCGCCTCGATGGACGGATTGCAGTTTCACCGCCGGCCCGCGAGTTTGTGATGAAGTATTTCGACGGCGAGTACGACGTGATCCCGAACGGCATCGATGTCGCCCGTTACGGCGACCACGTCGAGCCGTTTCCGTGGGCCAACGACGGCATGCGGCGGATCCTCTTCGTCGGGCGCTTCGAGGAATCCCGCAAAGGATTCCGGTATCTTTTGCGCGCCTTGCCACTGGTGCGCCAGCAATTCCCCGGGGCCCGGCTCATTGTGCTGGGATCGGGGCGTCCCGAGAAGTTCGAAGCCCAGATGGAGCGCTACGGCGTCCAGGATGTCGAGTTCAAGGGGTTCGTTTCGCAGGAAGACAAGGCCCGCTACTACGCCAGTGTCGATGTGTGCTGCGTCCCCTCGACTGGCAACGAAAGCTTCGGCTACGTCGTGATGGAGCCAATGGCGGCGGGACGGCCAGTGGTTGCGACCGACATTCCCGGCTACGCGAGTGTCGTCAAGCGGGAGGTCAATGGCGTGCTCGTCGAACCCAGCGATCCCCAGGCCCTCGCCCTGGCCCTGGTCCGGGTCCTGGCCGACCGGGACCTGCGGACCCGGCTTGGCGCGAATGGTCGCGTTTCCGCCCAGAAATACGACTGGCCGAATGTTGCCGCCCAGGTGCTCGACGCCTACGGGCGGGCCGCGGTCAACGCCCGGGCCGCCGGTTGGCGACAGCGGGGACGATAGGTGCGTGGCTGCCCCACGACGAACCGATGCAATACAATGCACAGCACGGGAATGAGGGGAGGCGCGCGTTCGCGTGACGTCGCCGGCACGCAAACGCGCGAAGGGGAGACGCGGTGATTTCGGAGCGGATAGGCCAGTGGGTCCGTCGGTACATGCTCCATGTTGGGCAATGGCTGGCCCGGACGGGCATGACCGCGAATATGGCGACCCTGGTAGGGTTCCTGCTCAACGCAGGCGTCGCCGCCGTCATCGCATCCGGTCATCCCCGTATTGGTGGGGTGCTGCTCCTGATCGCGAGTGCGTTCGATATGGTCGATGGCGCAATCGCCCGGGCAACCGGATCAGTTTCGAAGTTCGGCGGTTTCTTCGATTCCACACTCGATCGCTACTCGGAGATCGTGGTCTACCTCGGCCTTCTGGTCTGGCTCAACCAAACCCGTGACGATCATCTCGGCGCGGTGCTGGTGCTAATCGCCGCCACCGGGGCCTTGATGATTAGCTACGCCCGGGCGCGGGCCGAGGCCATTGGCTACGGCGCCTCGGTTGGACTTGTCGCGAGACCGGAGCGGGTGATTCTGTTGGCGGCCTGCCTCATCATTAACCAGCCGCTCTGGGCGCTCTGGATCCTGGCCGTGGCAACTCACCTCACGGCGGTTTGGCGCATTATCCACGTCTGGCGGGTGACCCAGGCCGACGATGCGGCGATCTCGTCGACACCGGGGAAGACCGACGCGGGATGACTCAACAGGATCCTGACCGCCCCCAAAAGATCGTCGTTCCCGGGCGTCCACTCCGGACCGACCATATCGAAACCGATCAGGAGTTCGAGGGGTTGGTCAACCCCCGGGATTTGGGCTCGGCCTCGCGGTCGTGCCTCGCGATCATCGTGATCTTGCTTGTGATCGCCCTGTTGCTCTGCGTCTTCCTCGTCGGCACGCTGGTCATGTAGGGGTTTACTATCGTCATTCCGAGTGCCAGCGAGGCAGCGAAGCGATATCCCTGCGCGGGGCACCTGATGCGCCGACTTCCTCGGTGAGCGCTTCGCGAAGGCATTTGGCGCGGAAAGATGATTGATCCGAAGCAACTAGCCCAAGCCCAGAAAGGTTTCAAGTCATGACGACTTCAAAACCAAACAGCGCACATCGTGAGTCCATGCTGTCAGTCGCTCTGGTGCAGATGAATTCGGGCGATTCCGTTGAACGCAATGTGATCGATGCACTGGCTGGCATCGACCGGGCGGCGGCCGCCGGCGCCCGGCTGGTGGTGCTGCCCGAAGTGTGGACCTACCTCGGCGCCGACGAGGGTATTCGTGACGCCGCAGAGCCAATACCGGGGCCGCTCACGGACCAGCTCGCCGGCCGTGCCCGTCAGCATGGGATCTATCTCCACATCGGGAGCATCTACGAGCGGGTCGAAGGCGAGCCCCGGCTGTTCAACACGTCGGTCGTCTACGACCCACAAGGTGCGGAGATTGCCCGTTACCGGAAGATCCACCTCTTCGACGTCGATCTCGATGCCGCCGCTGCCTACCATGAGTCGGCGACGATTGCTCCAGGTGAAGAGATCGTAACGTTCGATCTGGATGGGATCTCGATCGGCCTGGCGATCTGCTACGACCTGCGCTTTCCGGAGCTGTTTCGCATCCTGGCACTGCGTGGCGCCGACGTCATCATCTTGCCCGCGGCTTTCACGCTGGCGACCGGTAAGGATCACTGGGAACCGCTGCTCCGCGCACGGGCGATCGAGAACTCAGTCTACCTGATTGCCCCGAATCAGGTTGGCCAGCATCCTCCCGGACTGTGGTGCTATGGCCGGTCGATGGTGGTCGATCCCTGGGGCCTCGTCACCGCCCAGGCGACCGACCAGCCGACGGTTCTTACGTCCCAGCTCGATCTCGACCGGGTTAGGCAGGTCCGGCGCCAGGTGCCATCGTTGAGCAATCGGCTGCCGGATCGTTACGCCTGGCCAGAAATCGCCGTACCTGTGGGGCCGAAGAGATCCAGGCAGCGTCACCGGTGACGCTGCCTGGTACCGGCCGCTGACCCTTTGGGTAGGGGTGCCAGGAGTAACATGTTGACGGCGGTGGGTGGCCGTGCTACCTTTAGTCACGGTTCGGAGACGTCTGAATCGAAGCACACTTGTCCAACACCGAGTAGGGTAAAGGAGGTGATGCCCATGAGTAGTCTCACATCCGAGGGCATTGCGGTGGCGGTTGCGCGCTCATAGCGCACAACAACCGTAATGTCCAGGACAGAATGGTCGATCCGAAAGGGTCGGCCATTTTGCTGTGCGGTGCATCGCACGGGTTGCCGTGTACCATTGCCTAACCTCGATTCTTTGGGACCCATGACAGGCGCACGCAAAGGAACGACCTCCGGTGACTTCAGACACGACCTTGCAACTCAAGCTTGGCCTTTTCGACATCCTGCAGATTGACCCACTTCTTGGGCACGATGTCCCAGCCATGCTTGCCAGCCGGCTCGACGATCTGGCCTACGCCGACGAGCTGGGCTTCGATGTGGCTTTCGCTGCGGAACGGCACTTCATGTCACAGTACGCGGCGGCGTCGGTCACGGCGTTGATCGGCGCGGCCAGCCAACGTACCCGCCGGATGCGACTCGGGGCCATGGCCTGGACCTTGCCGATCAAGGCGCCCGTCGAGTTGGCAGAGAACATCGCGATGCTCGACGTGCTGACGAACGGGCGATTCGAGGCCGGTTTTGGAACAGGTCACCGCGTCGAAGAGCTGGTCGCCCTCGGTGTCGATCCTGTCCAGCGCATTCCCCAGTTCCAGGAGCGCCTTGCCTTGCTCAAGGCGCTTTGGTCGGGTGGCGAGGTTTCCTTCGAGCGGGGCGATATCCGCGTACGTGAGGTGCTCGTGGCTCCGCTGCCGGTGCAGGAGCCGCACCCTCCCCTCTGGTACGCCGGCACCGAACCGGTCGCCGCCCAATGGATGGGTGCGAACGGGTTGGGGCTCGCGGTCGGATTCAAGCCAACCGCTCAGCTGGCGCCGACGGTGGCGGCATTCACCAACGGCCGGGTGGCCCGGTCGGCGGAACTACGCGAGGCCGATCCGCCACGTCCAGGAGGAACAGTCGCATTAATGCGTTCGGTTATCGTTGGCGAAAGCGACAGCCAGGTCAGGAACGACGTGGTCGACGATCTCTTGAGGCTCGATGAGTTCATCAAGGGCAACCAGGGCGAGGGTCGCCAGGGCAGCCGCGCTGACCGGCACGCCAGCGCGAACGATCAATTCGACGCCATGGTGGCGTCGGAGGTCATGATTGCCGGGAGTCCGGACACGGTTGCGGATGGCATCGCCAGCAGCCGACAGCAACTTCAATTCGATGTGTTCCTGGCCAACGTCTACGCCATGGGCGCGAACACCGAGCGCATCCGGGCTACCCTCGACGCGCTGGCTGGTCCGGTCCGCGAACGATTGAGTTCAGGCGCCGAGGCGGTTACTGCCTAACGCAATGCCATGACGTTGCCTGTTTGGGACTGGGTTGTCCGAAGGGGTGCTGGGTACGTGTTGACCCGAACCGCCCAATCCGGATGCAACGGGCGATCCCGTATCCGCAAATCCAGCAGGGCCGGCCAGGATCGCCCCTCCCCATGTCACCGTATTGTAGGTACGCCACATCATCCGGTGTTCAGCTCGAAATTCGTATCAGTGTTGCAGGTTCCAGTGAACGCGAAAACCCCCGGCCGTCAGTTAACGGCCAGGGGTTTTCAGTCATGTCAGGAGAGAAAACGCTAGGCGTCCTGGTCTTCGGACTCTGAGTCGGTGGACTCACCTTCGGCGGCTTCACCGCCTTCACCTTCGGCAACCTCCGGCTCGACGGTTTCTTCCGGCTCTTCCTCGACGGCTTCGGCAACGAGGGACGCAATGAGGTCCTCGGGTGCCGTGATCACGGTCACGTCATCGGGCAGCGTTACGTCGCTGACGTGGATCGCGTCACCGACCGTAACGAGGTGGGAAATATCCACGTCGATCTGGTGCGGCAGGTTGGATGGAAGTGCTTCGACTTCCACTTCGGTCAGCACGGTCTGCAATACGCCATCGTGGTCGCCCGCATGTTGCATGACGATCGGCACAAACTGGCGGAGCACGACGCGCATGTTGGGGGCGAAGAAATCAATGTGCAGCGGGGCGCGCGTGACCGGATCGATTTGCACTTCGCGAATCAACACCGGCTGCTTGCCGCCAGCCCATTCGAGCGACGTGATGGTCGAGTGGCCATTGCGGCTGAAGAATCGCTCGAACTCGCGGCGATTCACGGATACCGAAACCGTTTCGCTGACGACCGGTCCGTAGACAACCCCGGGAACAAGACCTTCGCGACGCAGTCGCTTGACCTTTTTCCCGTGGATTTCCCGCGGTTCGGCCCTCAGAATCAGCTCATCACTCATGACGAGGTGGCTCCTACTTCCTGGCGCCATTGCCGACGCCATCCTGTGTTTCGCGGGACCGCATTTGGGCACACCACAAACATCGCGCCGATCTGGCACGCTGTTGGGCAGTCTACCATCTCGCTCCCCTGCGTTCCATATGGATAATTTGCAGGGCGCCTGGAATATCGTTCCAGTGGGGTCCCAGACCGTATTCTCAATCGGTAGGACCTGGCAAGCCTTTAGCGGGTGGATCCATGTATGGGACTGGATGACTTTAGCAGCGTGGGAGTCGGCCGGTAGCCTTCGATGAGGTGCTGGGCCTGTTCACCGACGCTGGGGACATCCTGGCGATGGCGTTGACGAACCGAGAAGTGATCGCCATCGGATTGGTGATTGCGGTGCCGACCACGACGCACAAGGCACCAAGTTCGAATGCCCGCGTCACCTGATCAGGCGTCCAGTAACGGCCTGCGGCAAAGACCGGCACTGGCGAATCCCGAATCAGGCGGGCCAGGAGGTCGAAATCCGGTTCATCCGGAACCGGACCGTCGCCGGCGTAGCCGCTCAGGGTCGTGCCGATCGCATCGATATCTGAGGCGAGGGCGTGCGGCAGATCATCAATATGAGCAAGATCGCCCATCGCTACCGCCCCGGCAGCATGGATCGTGTCCACGATGTCACGCAGGTGTTCGTCGTTCGGGCGGCGGCGATGTGTGGCATCCAGGGCCACGATCTTCGCACCCGCTGCCAGGATGTCTTCGGCACTTTTGGTCGTCGGCGTCACTATGACCCGGCTATCTGGGTGCTCGACCTTGCAGGTCGCGATCACCGGGATCGTCGTGATCGCGACCACAGCGGCCACGTTGGCCGGACCATCGATGCGAAGCCCGCGCGCGCCACCCAGTTCGGACGCTTGCGCCATCATCGCCATCGGCGATGCGCCATGCAGGGGATTGCCTGGACGCGCCTGGCACGAAACGACCAGTCCACCGTCGAGGCCATCCAGCATCTCCCGAATCCGCGACCGTTGGCTATTCATCGCATCCTGCCCTGGATTTCCATAGGATTCCACCGGTTTTTGGGGCTGAATCACCGTATGTCCCTATGTCTTCCGTGCCAGGTTGTGCGAAACGCCCAGTCGGGGCGTATCATACGCAATGTCAAACGATGATACCTGTTATACCGTCCTTGACTCCGCATGGTGCGTGCTCGTAGCATTTTGGCGAATTCCACAACGCTGGAAGCAATGATCGCTTCTACGAGGGAGAGCGAACTCCCGGCATCCAGGATGTTCAAGCGGTCCGGCATGAGACGACTGTGGCGGCTATGTGTCGATTCAGGTTGGGCTGGCCTTGATCGATACCTGTTTCGGCGTAGTCGAAGGACGGCCACCCGGGCCGTCGCACCCGGCCTTCGGAAAGGGTGTGGATGTATGCAAACAGATCCACGCGCACGCAATTAGGAGGCCACCATGGGCCGGTATCTCATACGCCGCGGATTGATTTCAATTGTCACGTTGATCGCGATCAGCATGATCGTCTATTCGATCCTCTATCTGGCACCTGGCGATCCGCTGGGAGGGTTGGCCACCAACCCGAACGTTTCCCCCGAAGTGCGCGAGCAGATTCGCGATAGCTGGGGGCTGAACGATCCGCTGTACATCCAGTATTTTAAGTGGGCGAAGTCCTATTTCATCGACTTCGATTGGGGCCAATCGCTGACCTCCCGGGTTCCGGTCAAGGACTACGTGCTCGATCGAGTTGGTGTCACGCTCGCCATCGTTGGCACGGCCTACTTGATCGGTGTCCTGATCGCGATTCCGGTTGGCGTGATTTCCGCCCTCAAGCAGTACTCGCTGTTCGACAACATCGCCACGACCTTCGCCTTCATCGGCTTCAGCATTCCGACCTTCTTTTCCGGATTGCTCCTGATCCTGCTGTTCAGCGTCCAACTGGATTGGCTGCCGTTCGTCTACGATTCGACCAAAACGGGATTCTGGCCCCGGATCGAGCAATCGATCATGCCAATCACCGTGCTCGCACTCTTCGGTTCGGCCCAGCTCACCCGCTTTGTCCGTGCGTCAATGCTGGAGACGCTCAACCAGGACTACGTTCGAACGGCCCGGGCCAAGGGCCTTCGTGAGCAATGGGTGGTGTTCCGGCACATCATGCGCAACGCGATGATCCCGGTCATCACGATCATCGCGATCCAGCTTCCCGCCGTGGTCGGCGGGGCGGTCATTACCGAGCAGATCTTCCGCATTCCGGGGATTGGCCGCGCACTGATCGACGGCATCCAGTCGAAAGATGTGCCGGTCGTCATGGCGATAACCTTTGGCGTGTCGATCCTGGTAGTGCTCTTCAATGTGCTTGCCGACGTTCTCTATGCATTGCTCGATCCACGGATCAAGTACACCTGATGTGGTGCATGAATAGAGGCGCCAGCGGGTTCCTCGGTAGCGCTCCGTTGGGGAGCACTGCTCCAAGACGATGCACGAAACAGGTGCCTAGAGTTGCAGGCGCGACGCCAGCGCCAGACACCGGTGAAGCGATGAAATGCACCAGATCACTTCGGGAGGCGGCCTAAATGACGAGCGTCCAACAGTCGGCGGTTAAACAATCTGCCCTTGAAAAAGCCGGCGAGCCGGCGATGAGCCTGGCCCGGGTGCGTCAGCAGCGGTCACTCTGGAACAACGCCTGGCGTCAGTTCCGCCATCATCGGTTGGCGATGGCAGGCTTGATCGTGTTCGGAATCTTCACGATCTCGGTCTTTATTGGACCGTACGTCTGGCCCGAAGAAGTCAACGCCCCCTTCGCCTTCGACACGGGTATGACGCCATCGCTTTCCCATCCGATGGGAACTGACTCCCTCGGCCAGGATGTTCTGGCCCGGGTGCTCTATGGTGGGCGGATTTCAATATCGGTCGGGCTCGTCGCCGCCTTCGTGGCGATTGCCATTGGCACCATCGTCGGCGCCATCGCCGGGTTCTTCGGCGGGTTCCTCGATAGCTTCCTGATGCGCGTCACAGACCTCTTCATCAGCCTTCCGCAACTGCCGCTGCTGCTGCTGATCACCTATCTCTTCCGCGAATCGATGCAAAACTTCGCCGAGGACGTCTTCGGTTCGAGAAACGTCGGCGTCTTTCTGCTCGTGGTCATCGTCATCGCGGCGCTGGCCTGGATGCAGACCGCACGCCTCGTCCGCGCCAGCTTCCTGAGTGTCAAGGAGAAGGAGTTCGTCGAGGCGGCCCGCTCGATCGGCGCGACGAAGTCGAACCTGATCAACCGGCATATCCTGCCAAACGTGCTCAGCCCAATCATCGTCGCCGCCACGCTCGAGGTTGGCGGCGCGATCATCACCGAATCGGCGCTCTCGTTCCTCGGACTCGGGTTCCCGTCTGATGTCCCGACGTGGGGCCAGATGCTGTTCCAGGCCAAGGACTACCTGGAGCTCTACCCACACGAGGCGCTCTTCCCCGGCACGCTGATCTTCCTGACGGTGCTCTCGATCAACTACATCGGCGACGGTCTGCGCGATGCCCTCGACCCGCGCAAATCGAACTAGCCGAGGCTTCCGGTTTTGGTAGGGCTGCCGAGCTTGTCTGGGCCCTGGCCGCGCTTCTGAGGGCAGCGACTTGAACGTCATTCCGTCGGGAGCGCAAGCGACCAGAGGAATCTCCCGCCGCAGCGGCATGGGTGCATCATTCGCGTCGGCGAAGAGATTCCTCCACTCGCCTGCGGCTCGTTGCGGAATGACAATGTAGCGCTTGGTGCCGGTGCTAGTGCTGGGCCTGGCAACCCCAACACCTACACTTGCAGACTTCTACACCGGTAGCGCGTCGTCCCCGAACTGGTCGCGCTCCGGGTGACCGTGGTGGAGCCGGCGCCGCACCCGCGAGGTGATGGCGCCAGATTGCGGGGCGAACAGGAAGACGACCAGGAATACGCCGGTTGCCACCAGCACGACCCCAGCCCCGGACGGCACTCCGCGGTAATACGAGAGATAGAGACCCAATACCCCGCAGCTCATGCCGATCAGTGCCGACAGCGTCACCATTGTCCGCAACCGGTCCGTCAGCATCCGCGCGGTCGCGGCGGGCGTTACCAGCATTGCCAGCACGAGCACGTTGCCGACCGTTTGCAGCGAGATCACGATCGCCATCGCCAGGGCCACGAGAAAGAGCTGGTCGAATGCCCAGAGGTTGATGCCGCTGCTTTGAGCGAACGAGCGGTCGAACGAAATGCTGGTGAATTCCCGCCGGAACCAGAAAACCACCAGGAGCACGACCCCGCCGACCGCGCCGGTGAGGAGCAAATCCTCCCGTTTGACGCTGAGGATCGACCCGAACAGGAACGAGTTGAGATCCCGCGCGTAGCTCTGCTGTGTCGAGAGCAGGGCGACTCCGAGCGCGAAACCGCCGGCGAAGATCACCCCGATCGCGGTGTCGTTCGAAAGCCGGTTGCTCTGGCTGATCGCCCCGATCCCGAAGGAGACGATCACGGCGGCGATCAATGCGCCGACCAGGAAGTTTCCGCCCAGGATGAAAGCCACCACCACGCCTGGAAAGATCGCGTGCGCCAGCGCGTCACCAAGAAACGCCAGACCCCGCAGGATAACGAACACGCCGATCACGCCGCAGATTAGCCCAACCAGCATGATCGCCAGGAATGCATGTTGCATGAACAGGTGCGACCACGGTTCCGTCACCCATGAGATCACTGGACTGCCTGTCGGGCACCGATGAGGTCAGGTTCGTGGCTGGTGGATGCATTGATCACGATCACAGTGCCGCCAAACGCTTCCTGGAGTTTCGAGCTGTGGAACACCTTGTCCGGTGGGCCCAATGCGATCAGTCGCCGGTTGATCAACATCACCGTATCCGAGGCGTGCCGGGCCTGTTCGAGATCGTGCGTGGCGTAGATGATCGACGTACCTTTTGCCTTGAGGTCGTCGAACAGTGACACGAACAGCTCTTGGGTGGGAACGTCGACGCCGGTGAACGGCTCATCGAGCAGCAGGACAGTCCCGCAGGGCAGGAGTGCCCGGGCCAGGAAGACCCGCTGCTGTTGTCCTCCCGAGAGCGCCCCGATTTGCACCTGCGCATAGCGTTCCATCTCGACATGACGCAAGGCGTCCAGCGCTTGCTGTCGCTCGTTAGCGCTGAATCCTCGAAACCGGGGAGTCGATCGCGTCAGGCCCAGAAGCACCGCATCGAGGACTGAAATGGGGAACGTCCAGACCGCGCCAGAGCGTTGAGGGACATAGGTTATGCCAGGTTGCGCTCCCCGGATGGGCCTGCCCTGGAACAGGCAGGCGCCATGCGAAGCCGGGACCATGCCTGCAATCACCTTGAGCAGCGTGCTCTTGCCGGCCCCGTTCGGTCCGAGCAACCCGACGACTTCACCGGCACGGACATCGATCGAGACGTCTTCGAGTGCGGGGCGATTGCCATAATGAACAGAGAGGTTGTGGGTCGTCAGCGCTGGGCCAACGATCATGGGCTGTTTGGGAAAGTCGGACATCGAAGGAACCTGACGGGTTGAGGGGCACGGACACGCCTGTCTTCAGGCACACCCTGCAACCTATCACCTACTGATACAAAGTGTCAACACAAAGCATTGATAAGTCAGGTGCGGGCCTGGTCCGCAGTCTTCGCTACAACCTGGCAAGAGGGGCACACGCCAAACACCTCAAGCAGATGGTCATGGATCTCGAATGCGGTGTCCCGCGCGAGCGATGGGACAAGCTCCTGAACCGGACAAAACGTGAAAGCGACCGCTGTTCCGCAGCCGGAGCAGACAATATGGTGCCGGTGCCCCAACGAATCACAGATGTAGGCGGGGTGTCCATCCGGCTGGATCAGCCGGGTCAGCACATCGAGCGAAGCGAGGATCTCAAGCGTCCGGTAGATGGTGGCCCGTCCAATCGTCCCGCCATTGCCCGTTCCAACATCGGCCACGAGTTGTTCGGCGGTGAACGGGTGCGTGTACCGGAGGACGGCATCGACGACGGCTGCGCGCGGCAGGGTCAGGCGGTATCCGTGCTGAACGAGGATGGCTTCGACTTCGCGATTCGTCAGCATCTTGAGGGATGGTGTTTTGGTGGTTGGAGATGCATGCTCAATCATAACGATGATGCTACCACAGGCCCGGTCTCAATCGGGACCCCTCCCCGGCCTGGCGAATATTGTGGGTCATGCAACCGGCGCTTGACCCCATTCGTCCTTCCATGAGGCAATGAGCCCGATTGAAAGTGTGATACTTGGCCACCCGACCCGGCGTGCGATCATAAATCCGGGATTTGCCCGAACCCTGCAACAAGGAGCCTTCACGACGATGTTCAACCTCGACCTGGCATCGGCAATCAGTCGCCTGGTTCGCCACGGATTGTTGGTGTTGGGATTGCTCCTGCTGGCGTGCTTCGGCCTTGCGCCGCAGCCGCTCGCAGCGCAGTCGCCCGATTCCGTGGTGTGGGATCGCTACGATGTAACCCTGGATGTCCGGGCCGACGGTACGATGCACGTTACCGAATACCAGGAAATCTCCTTTCACGGCTCCTTTTCGTCGGGATTCGCCTATATCCCGTTGACTAATGTCGACGATCTGGAAAACGTCACTGTCTCAGTGGCGAGCGATCCTTCAGAAACACCTGTCGCCCTCGACTATATCCGTGGTTCGCGTTACGACGCTGACACCGGCACCTACTCCTATTATGTAGAAGCGGGCGAACTGGCGATCGACTATGCGTTCGAACCGACCCGTGGGAACGAGGCGTCGACCCGGGTCGTGGTTCTCGAGTATGACGTAATCGGAGGTCTTCGGGTCTACGAAGATCTTGACCCGGCCAACCACCAGGTGTGGTGGTATGCCATCTCGCGTGACGTGACCGATGTCGCGCCGGTCCGCGAATCGACCGTCACCATCAACCTGCCCGAAGACGTTCCAGCCGATCAGTTGGTGGCCTTTCCTGAAAATCCGGAGATATCCGGCAATTCCATTTCCTGGCAGCGATCCAACCTGGAAGCAGGCGATGAGTTCGAGGTGAGCCTCCAGTTCCCGCCGGTCACGTCCGCTCAGGAACCCGCCTGGCAGGACCGTGACGACCAGATCCGGCAGGAGCGTGAGGAGGCCGAGGAACGGTCGGCGTGGGCGGGCGTCCTGCTCCTGATCGCTGGCCTCCTGACTGCGGTCGGCGGTGGCGTCGCATTGTACGCGCTGTGGTTCACCAAGGGCCGTGACCCCGCAGTCGGTCTGGTGGCCGAGTACATCCCGGAACCGCCGAACGATCTCCGGCCCGGTGCCGTTGGCGTGTTGCTCGATGAGACATTCCACTCCCGCGATGTCGTGGCTACGGTGCTGGATCTCGCCGGGCGCGGCGTGATGCGGATGGATCCGGCCACGGCTGAGGGGACAGCTGGGTACTACACATTCACCCTGCTCGATCACCAGCAAACCTTGCGAAGCTACGAGCAGATCGTGCTTGACATGATCTTCGGTCCCGGTGCCAAGGCCGAGACCGAAAAGCCGATGCCGCAGGTGGCGGGGACCCTGGCGACCCGCAATGGCGAAATCGAGGACGC
>JALZMD010000352.1 GCA_030858375.1 Chloroflexota bacterium | reverse complement strand
CGACGCGCTGCTGACCCAGACGGTGGCGAGGATCACCGCGGCGCTGGTGAAGGCGGGTTGTCGCGCGCAATGGCGAAGAAGTTTTGGAGGATCGCCTCGCCGTCGCGATGCTCATCGTCGTAGCGCTCGGGGTGGAACTGCACGCCATAAACGGGCCGGTCCTGACGCGCGATAGCCTGGATCGGTGAGTCGAGCGAGCTTGCACAAGCCTCGAATCCCAGGGGCACGCCGGTCAAATGCCAGTAATGCGACTGAAAAACCACCGGTGCATCGCTCAGGCCCTGAAACATGGGGCTGGAGCGATCGACATCGATCGGGAGATAGCCTCGCTCCTTGCGTAGTCCGGGAGCGAAACGAGGATCCGGGTCGATCACCCCATCGCGCACGGGTCCGAGCGGCCCCCAGTGTGCGCCATGCGCGTGGCCAATGAGTTGATGTCCGCCGCAGATACCGAGGATCGGAATCGGCGCCGCGCGAATTGTCTCCCGCAGCCCCGCCAGCGTGGCGAAGTCGTACTCACTCCAATCGGCGGTATTGCCACTGATCACCATCGCGCTCGGGGCAAGACTCCGGATGCGGTCGACGGAGACGTCGTCGAAGCGCACCACCTCGCACGGCTCGCACGCCGCGGCGGCGAGGCGCACCTGGGCCGCGTCGCGCCGGGTCAGGTGGGATACGCCGGCGGTAGCATCGTTCCTGACCCGATCATGTTCGAGATCGACATAAACAATGCTCATCGGTCTTCCTGTTTCGTCGATGGGTGCTCGTGTCGTCGCCCCGCGGACCAATGCTTCGTCCTGCGCAAATGAGCCTGGGCCTATGCCAAATCCGGTGTTCAATGGGGCATCCCTGGTAGTGGTCGAGTTCATCTCGACCCTGGACCCGGGCAAAGACGAGCTTTGCCACTACCAGATACGCACCGGTTCCAACCGAAGTCTGGGTGAGACGTCAGCGCCCTGTAGCGTACAATAGCGGGTAACATGACAAACTCCTCATGAATAGCGGATCGGTGGTGGACGTTCCATTGGAGTGTCGCCGCGGTGGGCGGGCGTTTCTTTGATCACGCTTGAGCATGTATCCAAACTCTTCACTTCCACCTCCAGATCGGTGCGTGCCGTCGACGACGTCAGTTTCGAGGTGGACGCCGGCGCCCTGCATGTCCTGATCGGGCCGTCCGGCTCGGGCAAGACCACCACGATGCGCATGATCAACCGGCTGGAAACGATCAGCGAAGGCACGATCGCGATCGACGGCCGCGATGTCCGTGCGATGGATGTGGTCGAGTTGCGGCGCAGCATCGGTTATGTCATTCAGGAGGGCGGGCTCTTCCCGCATTTCACCGTGGCCGAGAACGTCGCGGTCGTACCGCGCCTGCTCGGCTGGCCGCGCGCCCGGCGCCAGGCACGGGCCGAGGAACTGCTGGCGCTGGTGGGGCTGCCCCCGGAACAGTTCGCCGATCGCTTTCCACGCCAGCTCTCCGGCGGGCAACAGCAGCGCGTCGGCGTGGCGCGCGCGCTCGCCGCCGATCCGCCGATCATCCTGATGGACGAACCGTTCGGCGCGGTCGACCCCATCACCCGCAAGCAATTGCAGCGCGAACTGCGCCGCATTCAGTCCGAGGTCCACAAGACGATCGTCTTCGTCACCCACGATATTGGCGAAGCGTTCCTCCTCGGTGACCGCATCGTGCTCATGGCCGAGGGACAGATCGTCCAGAACGGGACGCCGGCCGAACTCCTCCGCAATCCCACATCTCCGTTCGTAACCGAATTCATCGGTGAGGATCGCTCGCTCCGGGCGTTGCAACACACATACCTGGCGGAACTGGCGGCACCGCCGCCGCACGGCCTGCCCGGTGATGTCCCGATCCTCGCCGGCACGCTCTCGATACCCGAAGCCGGTCAGGAACTGGCGCGTCACGACCGGTCCAATCGTGATGGCTTCCTGATCAGCGATGAGGCCGGCCGCCCAAGCGGCTACCTGACGTACCAGCAACTGGCGACGGTGCTGGGCGAATCGATTGCTCCCGCCGAAGCGCTGATGTCCGCCGAGGCGACGCCGGATCCGGAGGCTGCCCATGTTCTACCTGTTTGAGCAACCGGAGCGTGTGCTCGAGCTGACGTTGGAGCACATCCGGCTCGTGGGCATCAGCGTGCTCGCCGCGACCCTGATCGGCGTGCCGGTCGGAATTCTCTGCACGCGAATCCGGTGGCTGGAAAGCCCCATCCTCAACCTGAGCGGCATCCTCTACACCATCCCCAGCCTCGCCTTCTTCGCGATCCTGATCCCGTACACCGGACTTGGCGCCTCAACCGCGACGATTGCGCTCGCCCTCTATTCCCTGCTCGCGATCATCCGCAACACCGTCGCCGGGATCGATGACGT
>JALZMD010000343.1 GCA_030858375.1 Chloroflexota bacterium | reverse complement strand
GCCAGGACGTAGCGCGAGGTGATCCGGGAGCGGTTGCCCGATGACGTGGGTGGCATGGTATTCGGTTCCCCTTTCGATGTCGCCGGCCTGGCCGAGAAGGGCGAGGCGGGTGCGTTCGGCGGCGAGCACCGAAGGCGTGCGGCGGACGATGACAGTGAGGTAGCGGAGACCGGTCCCGGCCCGGGCGGTGGCGGCGAAGGCGCGACCGGCAAGGACGTCGGACGTGAGCACCGGTGGCGGCGTGTCCACCGCAGGGTGGTGCGGAAACAGGTTGGAGACGACGGTGAGGAGACTGCGGCGGTTCATGGTGCTGGCGATCCTTTCACGATCCAATGAAAGGAGCGACCGGGTCATGACCGAGGTTCATCCTTTCCGTTACACGCTATTGAACGCAGGACTGGCCCATTTTGTTGCATGGCCGAACATGCGACCGATCGGGGACCTACCTGCTTGCCGGGGCCAGCCCTCCGTGTGAGCATAGGGATCGGTTCCGGCCACGGGACCATCACGCTGGCCATTCACCTTAAGGACCTTCAACCGGTGCCCATGATCCAAGTCGATTCGCTCGTCAAGGAATTCCATCGACCAAAGCGATTCGACGGTCCATTGGGCGGCCTGCGCACGCTCGTCACCCAGCAGCACGAAACGACCCGCGCGGTCGATGGCGTGTCGTTCACCGTCGACGAGGGTGAACTGATCGGCTACCTCGGGTCCAATGGCGCAGGGAAATCGACGACGATCAAGATGCTCTCCGGGATCCTCGTGCCAACCTCGGGGACAGTGACGGTGGGAGGACTGGTACCGTGGGAACAGCGTGAGCGGAACGCCTTGCAGATCGGCGTGGTCTTCGGCCAGCGAACCCAGCTCTGGTGGGACCTGCCGCTCGGCGACTCGCTGAAGCTGATCGGTAAACTCTACCGGGTGGATGCGACCCGGTACCAGCGAAACCTTGAGCGGTTGGTCGACCTGCTTGGCCTTGATGAGTTCCTCGACCGGCCAGTGCGCCAACTCAGCCTGGGGCAACGAATGCGCGGCGACCTGGCGGCGGCCATGCTTTATGAGCCACGCGTGCTCTACCTCGATGAGCCCACGGTCGGGCTCGATGTGGTGGCGAAGGAGCGGATGCGGCAGTTCGTCGAAGATGTCAACCGAGACGCCGGGACCACGATCATGCTGACCACGCACGACCTGGCCGACGTCGAACGGCTCTGCAAACGGATCATCTTCATCGCTCGGGGATCGGTTCTCTACGATGGATCCGTAAATGAACTGAAACGACGGTACGCGCCATACCGGCAGCTGGAGATAACCCTCGCACCCGATTCCGACCTCGACGGTGGCGAACCGGTGCGGTTGGATGTGCCGGGCGCAGAGGTGGTGGGACAGGATGCGGGGCGAGTAGTGATCAGGTTCGATCCGCAGCTGGTGGCGGTGCCGGACCTGATTTCGGCGGTCATCGCCAGTCATCCGGTTTCGGACATTTCGATTGTCGAGCCCGACCTCGAGGGCGTCGTTCGCCAGATCGTCGAGCATGGCGGGATACCGACGTGATAAGTGCCTTGGTGGCGGCAGACTATACCGCTACGCCGCAAAAACGCCCGTGCCAGTCAATCATCGGCCCATTCGCGAAGCGATTAATTGTCATTCCGCAACGAGCGTCTGTGAGTGAAGGCAGCGCCAGCGGTATCTCTTCGCCGCAGCGAACGGCGTTGCGTGGCTGCGGCGGCAGGAGATTCCTCTGGTCGGCTGCGCCTCCCGGCGGAATGACGATTAGGGCGCTTCGCGCCCGGGTTTTCCTTCATGGCACTGTCATCTGGCACCCATCCACTTCTTCGAGCAGGCAACCATGACGCGCAACTTTCCGGCGCTGGTGGCGGTAGCCCGGATGCAGACGCGCATCTTCTACACGTACCGCGCCAACGCCGTGTTCGCCATGCTGTTGACCGGGGTGCAGATTTACCTGCTGACCGTGATCTGGAAGGCCGCCTACGATGACCGGACCGAGGTCGATGGCATCACCATCGGTCAGCTCCTGGTTTACCTGACCCTCGCCAACCTCCAATTGCGCTTCCTACGGCCCGAAATGGATGA
>JALZMD010000335.1 GCA_030858375.1 Chloroflexota bacterium | reverse complement strand
ATATGGTGTGTTGTTTCGAAGTGCTCGAACACCTGCATGAGCCTGATCGAGCGCTGAAGGAACTGGCGAGGGTCGCGAAAAACCACATGGTGCTCAGCGTGCCCCACGAGCCTTTCTTCTGCCTCGCCAACGCAGCTCGGGGCAAGAACCTGGATATCAGGCCACGCGGTTCCGATCCCGATCACCGGAACTTCTGGTCCCGGGACAAATTCGCCGAATTCGCCGGCATGGGGCTCGATGTAACCCTGCTGACCGGGTCGCTGCCATGGACCATCCTGGCCGGCACACCCCGGCGCTGAATCCTCCGGAACATCACGCTGCATTAGGTCACCGGGTGAGCGAAGATCGCTGACCCGGTTTCGCGCTGGAGCGCCGAATGCAGCCGGGGTAGAATGAGCGGACACTGCAAGGATTCGATATGGGCGCGACGCCGACTGGACCATCCAAATCGCCAGAACCCAACAGCAGGACGAACCCGCTTGGGGGCAGGGTGCACTCTCCCCGATACGACGGTCCGCCACAGCGGCATTGGTCCGGATACGTCGCGCACGTGAGGATCTGCCCGGAGTGTGGCTGGGAGAACGACGAGCACGCTGCGTTCTGTGTGTCGTGCGCCGGCAACATCCGGTCGACCTCCGCTGTGGCATCGTCCGATACACGGCCGGGCGTGGCGGTATTGCAGAAGCGTCTCGAGCGTGAGCGCCGCCGGCACGACCGTATGCGCTCCGAGGATTCTCCTGGAGGCGGCGGTTGGATCGCCGCCGGCGCGGTACTCATCGCCATCGCGTTGATCGTTGGGCCAGACCGATCGGTCAGCTTGATGGTCTGGATCGCCGCCGTGATCGTTGCCATTGCGGGAATCTGGCAGATCCGGCGCGATTACAAGGCAATGCGCATTTGGGGTATTTTCCTCGCCGGTACGGCCGCCCTGGTGTTGGTGTTCGTCGGGATCCGCGCCATCCAGGCGTCAGGAACGTTCACCGACGACATTGGTCCGGCTCTGATCGCCACCCCAACTGAGACGGGTTCAACGCCAGTCACCGCAACCTCGGCAGGTGGTTTCGCCGGAAGCGTTCCGATGTCCGGCGGTGGTCCGACGCACGATAGCCAGATGCCGGGGCCAGCCCCGAAGGTGTCGCCAGTACTCGCGTGGCAACTTGATACCGGCGGGGAACTCTACAGTGCCCCAACCATTTCCAACGGCATCGTGTATGTCACGAGCAAAACTGGAGTGCTCCACGCCGTCGACGCGATGTCGGGTGAAGAACGCTGGGCTCGCGAGGTGACGTCCTACGTCACGCGTGCAACCCCAGCCGTGGTTGACGGCACAGTCTACGTCGGCGGTGGCTTCTCATTTAGCGCGCTCGACGCGGCAACGGGAGAAGAACGCTGGACGATACCCCTGCAATACGGCGGTCATGCCTCACCAAGCGTCCGTGGCGGCCTAGTCGTCGTCAGCAGCCAGCAGGGCTGGATCTTCGCGCTCTCGACGGAGACGGGAGACGTCGCATGGCGGCTACCGACCGAGGGCATTGTCTTTGGCGCCGCATCGATCACGGACGACGCGGTGATCTATGCGACCGATGAGGGCATCCTCTACAGCGTCGACCGGCAATCTGGAAGACTCGACTGGCGCGTATCGCTCCCCGGTGCGATCTATGCCACGCCAGTTGTTATCGACGACACGATTCTGGCCACGACCCAGGCCGGTGAGCTGCACGCGCTGGACCTCACTTCTGGCGATCGCCGCTGGTCGGCCAACCAAGGCAGCGCCCATCCACCAGCCACCAATGGCGATGTCGCGGTGCTGGCGGCCAGCGATGGCGGCATCTATGGGCTGGATGTGGCGACCGGAGAACGTCGCTGGCTCTACCCAAGCGGCAAGCAAGTGATGACCGCGCCGGCAATCTCTGAAAACCTGGCAATCGTGGGGACAGGGAACTCCCTGTTGGCGCTGGACATCGCAACCGGCGAGGCCGTGTGGTACTTCCTCGCCGGCGACACCATCGAGTCGGCCCCAATCATGATCGATGGATTCGTCTTCTTCGGCAGCCGCGACGGTTTCCTAAACGCCGTTCGCGAGCGGTAGTCGGTTACTCCGCCGACACGACCATGGCGTCGTTCACCGCCGATAGCGTTGCATCGATGTCGGCGTGGGAATGCACGGCGGAAAGGAAAAGAGACTCGAATTGGGATGGGGCGAAATACACTCCCCGATTGAGCAGGGCATTGAAAAAGCGACTGAAGCGGGCCGTATCGCTCGTCCGCGCATCCTCGTAGTTGCGCACCGGTGAGTCGTTGAAAAAGAACCCGGCCATGGTCCCGACCACAGTCGTTTGGACAGGTGTCCCGGCTGCCGCGGCTGCGTTGACCAGTCCGGCGATCAACCGCTCAGCCGAGGCGGCGGCCGCATCCCAAACGCCCGGGCGACTCAGGACCTGGAGGGTCGCGATGCCAGCGGCGGTGGCGACCGGGTTGCCGGAGAGCGTGCCGGCCTGATACATCGCCCCGGACGGCGCCACATGTTCCATGATGGTTCGCTTGCCCGCGTAGGCGGCCAGTGGAAAACCGCCACCAACCACCTTGCCAAACGTGACCAGATCGGCCTCGACGCCAAAGCGGGCAACTGCTCCTCCCGGTGCGACCCGGAAGCCAGTCATGACTTCGTCGAAGATCAGGATCGCACCATTGGCGGTCGCAATTGCACGCAGGCCTTCGAGAAACCCCGGCTCCGGCTCGACAACGCCCATATTGCCCGCGACAGGTTCGACGATGATCGCGGCTATCTGCCCATCATTAAGCGAGAACACCTCATTGACTGCCTCGAGGTCGTTGTACGGGGCAACAAGCGTGTCCGCCGTGGCGCCAGCCGGTACTCCAGGACTGTCCGGCAGGCCCAGGGTGGCCACACCGCTGCCCGCCTGGACCAGGAGGAGGTCGGCGTGTCCGTGATAGCACCCGGCTAATTTAACGATCTTGTCGCGACCGGTGGCGGCCCGGGCGAGGCGCAGCGCGCTCATCGTCGCCTCTGTCCCGGATGAGACGAGGCGGACCATATCCACGCCGGGAACCGCCTGCGAAATCAATTCGGCAAGTTCGGTTTCCGCTTCGGTCGGGGCACCGAAACTCGTTCCCTTGCGAAGTGCGGCGGTCGTCGCTTCAACAACTTCGGGATGGGCATGGCCCAGGATAAGCGGCCCCCATGACAGCACATAGTCGATGTAGTCGTTGCCATCCACATCCCAGAACCGGCTGCCGGCGCCATGATCGATGAAGAGCGGGGAACCACCGACCGACCTGAAGGCGCGAACGGGACTGTTCACGCCACCGGGAATGACGTTCCGGGCAGCAGCGAAGGCCGCGTTGGATGCGGATCGGGTTCGCGGTAGCAATCGTGAAAATGCAGGCACAGGGGTTACTCCTTATGTCAAATTTACTTGATGTGGGAACTCTGGAGCGGCGCAGGCAAACGAACTCATCGCGCGGCCTGACGCATTGAGTCTAGCCGGATTCAGGTCGCGGGGAAACCGGCATCAGGCGCGTGGCACGCCCAGCGTGCGAAGGATGTGTTCAGCTTCCTGATCCGTTTCGGCCTCGCGAAGCGCGAGAATCGGGTCGTGCGTCAATTTCCTGGTCACCGCGTTTGCCATGGCCCGGACCAGGTTTCGATCGCGCTCACTGAGATGCGATAGCTTGCGGAGCGTCCGCTCCAATTCAGCATCCCGGATCTCGTCAGCCCGCTTTCGCAGGGCCGTGATCGCAGGTGCGCCGGAGCGACTCCTGGTCCACTGACTGAACTCATCGACAGCCGCGTTGACCAACCACTCGACCTTTGAAACCTCATCCGCATACTGGCGCCGTGTTTCCTCCGCGAACGGCTCGAGCGCGTCGACATCGCGCACCTCTACTCCATCGAGCAATGCACAGCCGGCGGAAATCGATCGCGGGACGCTGATATCGATGATGAGCAGCGGTGAGGTACGCGGCAGGATATCCGGCAAGGACACCATCGGTTGGTCGACCAAGACTGCGCCGATGACCAGGTCAGCCCTCGCTATCGCCTGGGCCAGCCCGGTGACGGGTACGGCCAACCCACCAGTCGTGGCGGCCAACTCCTGTGCACGACCGATCGAACGGTTCGTGATCATCAACTCACCGATACCATGGGTGCGAAGCAGCTTGCCGGTCAACGTCGCCATTTTGCCAGCGCCGAGCAGGAGGACGCGTTTGCCACCGAGCCCATTCAAATACTGCCGGGCCAGATCGACGGCGGCATGAGCGATCGACATGCGGTTCCGGGAGATATCGGTTTGGGTCCGCGCCCGCTTGCCCGTCTTCAACGCGTCGGTTGCAAGGCGTTGCAGGACGGGCCCCACCGCGCCGGCGTCGCGTGCCTGGGTAAGTGCGTCGCGGATTTGGGAGAGGATTTGGGGCTCACCGAGCACCAGCGAATCAAGGCCACTTGCGACCCGAAACAGATGGGTGACAGCGTCCTCGCCACGATGCGCATAGGACGCTCGCTCGAGCAGGTGCGTCGGCACGCTGTGGTACCCGGACAGGAAACCGAAAATCTCGCGGTGGGCGTCCTGCTTGCCGGTTTCCACGGCATAAATCTCGGTGCGACTGCATGTCGAAAGTATCATGCCCTCGCCTAGCTGGGCATGCAGCGCAACCAGGCCCTCTGTAAGCGCCTCGCCTGAAAAGGCGAGGCGCTCCCGGATTGCGACTGGCGCGTACTCGTGATTTGATCCGACAACCACAACCTTCGGAGGCGTCAACCCGCCCGGCCCCAATCTGTTTTGCCCGAAACCCAACCACAGGCCCGATGTACCGCATCAAGCCACTCTTGGCACGAAAAGCTTGTACAAGGATACTTCACCCGTGCGCCGAAATCGTTTCCGAACCGGTAGCAATTCAGGAATAATTCTCAACGAGGCCATGCGCTACTGGCCTTTTGATGACCCTTTGCGTCGCGTAACGTCTCACCATATAGTGCATATGGGCGCTCGCGATTCAATCCATCGAGCACCAAATGTTACCCATCGCGATGAAATCGAACCGATGGGGATTCGAGCTGAATACGTCATCAGGCAGGGAGCAATCGACCATGGCATCGACCGCCACAGCACAAACCATTGATTCGCGGTATCGCGAGGAATTCGCGGGCTCGGCTGCCATGTTCGATCGTTCCAGGCGATCGATCGTTGGCGGGATTACGCACGATGGGCGGCACATCAAGCCATTCCCACCCTACGTCGAGAGGGCTGACGGTGCCTACAAGTGGGATATCGATGGCCACAAGTTGATCGACTACTGCATTGGCCATGGCTCGCTAATCCTCGGTCACAACGATCCCGAAATCAACGCGGCGATGCAGGCCCAGATCGCCCGGGGCACCCACTTCTCGGCCGGGCACGAAGGCGAAATCCGGTGGGCGGAGAAGGTTGTGGAGCTGGTGCCTTCAGCCGACCAGGTGCGGTTTACCGCGTCGGGCACCGAAGCCACGTTGCTGGCGATGCGGATTGCCCGTGGCTACGCCGAAAAGACGACGATCCTCAAGTTCGAGGGACATTTCCACGGCTGGCAGGACTACGCACTGAAGGGGGAAAAGGCGCCCTTCGAAGCAACGACCGTGCCTGGCATCCCCAAGGAAACCCTCGGCACCATGGCGGTGCTGCCGTCGAACGATCCGGCCATGCTCGAAGAGCGGCTCGTCCAGGGCGACGTCGCGGCCGTCATCCTCGAGCCGAGCGGTGCGTCGTGGTCGACGATCCCGCTCAAGAACGATTTCCTCAAGGCGGTTCGGGACCTGACCCGCAAGTACGGGGTGCTCCTGATTTTCGACGAGGTGATTACCGGTTTCCGCTGGGCGCCGGGCGGTGCCCAGCAGCGGTTCGGCGTGACGCCAGACCTGACGACGATGGCGAAAATCATCGCGGGCGGCATGCCAGGTGGGGCTGTCGCCGGGCGAGCGGACGTGATGGAGATGGTGGCGTTCAAGGATGAGCCAGGCTGGAACGGCAAGCGGCGGGTACCGCAGGCGGGTACGTACAACGCCAATCCACTCGCCGCCGCCGCCGGGTACGCCGCGCTCGTCAAATGCGCCGATCCGGCCGTCCAGGCCCATTGCGACGATCTCGCGAAGAAAACACGGGTGGGACTGAACC
>JALZMD010000325.1 GCA_030858375.1 Chloroflexota bacterium | reverse complement strand
GCGGCCGGACGACCCGACGCACCCGGTCGTCTGTCTCGACGAGACCAGCCGCCAACTCCTGGCCGAGACGCGGCCCCCGTTGCCCGTGGCGCCCGGACACGCGGCACGCCACGACGCGGAAGACGTGCGCGGCGGAGTGGTCAACTGTTTCCTCGTCACCGCGCCGCTGCACGGGTGGCGGCAGGTGCGGGTCAGCGACCAGCGGACACGGGTCGACTGGGCACAGGGCATCCGGGAGTTGGTCGATGTCCACGATCCCGACGCCGCGCGCATCGTGCTCGTCATGGATAACCTCAACACCCATACGCCCGCCGCATGGTATACCGCCTTTCCGCCCGCCGAGGCCAAGCGCCTCGCCGACAAGCTGGAGATTCACGACACCCCCAAGCACGGGAGTTGGCTGAACATGGCCGAGATCGAGTTGAGTGTGCGGCAACGCCAGTGCCTGAACCAACGGCTCGGCGATCGGGCGACCCTGGACCACGCGGTCAGGGCCTGGACCGCCGACCGCAATGCCCGCACGCGGCGCATTGACTGGCACTTCACGACGACCGACGCGCGCACCAAACTCAGGCACCTCTACCCAGCATATGAGGATTGACACAACACTAGCCTGGAATCCGGGCGGTACACAATCCGCCGACTTGCGGGTAACCGGATTCCGCATCTCCGTATGGCGAAAAGCGCGCCGCCCGAACCATCGGACTCAATGACTCGACATTCCCGAGCTCACACAGAGCCTTCATAAACGTGGGAGCAAATCCCGTGAATGCTGAACGACGCTTTGTTTGCTTCCGCGGTTGAAAGGAACTTCAACGTCATCAGGCAACTGCCGTGAATTATTCCGGACCGTAGTTCAGTCGCTTTCCCCGGTCCGCTTGATTGACCTTGAGCGGTCTGCCTGTGAGCGTTCCGGCAGGGCCTGGACGACCTTCTCCAGCAATTCGCTTTCCAGCGGGGAACCAACCGGGAAAACGCGGATCGCCGGCGGAGGCGTATCCGGCCAGACTCGCTGGAACATTACCCACTGCGACGCCCCTCGCCGGATCCCGTACTCCAATGCGGGAACCAACTTGTCGAAACCGGCTGCCATGTCGCGTTCCAGGTCATTCGTCTTCGGAACGGTGAAGGGACTCAATATGTCAAGCTCGTGGTGCTGACCGGCCCGCCTGGGAGCGATCGGGATAACCGTTGCACCGGTGTCGCGGGCGATCCGGATTGCGCCGGGAGGGAGTGTGGTGGGCCTGCCGAAGAACGTCACGGCGCGACCGTTCTGGAAGAAGTCGCGATCGCTGACGAACACGGAACACTCGCCCTGTCGCAGCGCCTTGATCACTTGCCGCACGCCTGACGGTGTTGGTTCCACCATTCTCGAACCTTTGGCCGCCCGGAGATGCGTCACGCCGTCAAAAATGAATCGTGATGTGGTACGTCCGGTCACGATGGTTAGTTTATATCCCCGCGCCCAAAAAACCTGACCTACCAGGTCGAACGATCCCAAATGCCCGAGGACGAAGATCACCCCGTTGCCAGCCGCAATGGCATCCTCGATCGTCTGCCAGTCTCCCTCAATCACGTGCAGCGAATCGAGCAACGAGTGCCTTGACTGTCGCGGCATTGTGATCAGGTCGGTGAAGTTTCGGGCACTGGTGCGAAAGACCGATCGCGCGGCGGAAATCACCTCGGGGGAGGACTGGGGGAGGTGCAGGGCCTGCGCAACGTTGGCTTCGACATTGTCGCGGTAGGTGCGAGTCATCCGCCGGAAGGCGTCGCCGACGCGATCGGCGATCGCGTACCGCACCCCCCGGGGAATCAGCCAGAACAACCAGGAAAATGCCTCGGCGATCAAGATGCTCAACTGGTAGCGAAACTCGTGGCGCTCTTCTCGGCGAAAACGCGGCGTCAATGTCGTGCTGTTCTCGTCCGGACTCACCCTGATGTTCTCGAATCAGAAAGGCAGGTGCGAGGACACGCGACAATTGCGGCGTTCTGCCAACTGAACCTTCTCACCAAATGCGAGAGTGAAGCGCTCATGTTGGTTGCTTTCGGTCCATGTCCCGGATGAAGGTGATGGAGTCGAGGAACACGGGAATGGCCCGTATGGCCGTCAATGCAACCGCGAGCCAGACGAGAGCCCATCCAAACCACCGGAACGCGCCAAACGAATACATCGAGCCGATCGCGGTACCGTCCGTATCCAGTGAGTTCCACGCCACCAGTCCGGTCAGGAATACGAATCCGGCTGACTTGGCCCATCCAAATAACCCGCGCATGAACCGACCCGCCGTCAACCATTCGGTTATTGGTGACCGCATCATGTTCTGTTCACCGAACGCAGTCATGCCTTGCGCATACGAGAGCGAGCGCAGGCCATCGACCAGGAATCCACGCGTCAGGACCATGAGCGGGACCCAGACCGGTATCAGGTCCAGGTCGGCGAAGACCACCCAGAGGACGTTCTCCACAATCCGATCCCCGGCAATATCGAAGACGGCTCCAAATGGTGAGGTCGAACCCCGCTTGCGGGCGACCCAGCCATCGAGTCCGTCACTGGCGAACACCACGACAATCAGGATCATGCAGGCTTCAATAACCTGGACGGAACCTACGTAGATCATCCAGATCACGATGAACAGCAGGATCAACCGGCCCACGGTGATCAGATTCGCCATGTTTGTTCGTCCTGCATCGTATTGCCAATCATCGTCTATGTCCGTTAGGAAAACTGGGGCCAAGTGGGGCGCGTACACACAGGAATCCAGTATCCCGTACCAGCCCCCATCACTCAAGGCGGCCTGAGCCGAATTGGAATCTGAAGATCAGGCCAGCCCAGCGCGGAGGAGGCGTTCCGGATCGTCCGTGCAAATGCCGCTCACGCCCAGCCTCGTGAGTTCAGCCGCACGATCTGGATCGTTCACGGTCCAGACCCACGCCTCCAGCCCCCGCGTATGCAGGTACTTCACGATGTCGTCATTGATAAATCCCTCATGGATGGCGAGACACGGTGAGCCTAGTTCCGCCGCCGCTCCCAAAGCTTCGTCAGTAACGCCGACCGTCAATGGCCACAGTTCGACATCTGCCTCCTTGACACGCACGTGGCGAAGCACATCATGGTTGAACGACGACACCGCAAATCTAAGCGCCGGGCGTCGTGAGGTGGCCTCCAGTACTGCGTCAGCGGCTACGGCGGCTTTGACCTCAATGTCGACGTGGACGACGTCCCCGATCACATTCAGCACATCATCGAGCGTTGGAATGCGTAATCCGTTGCCGGCATCCAGAAGTGCCAGTTCTGCCAGGTCCATGTCGGCGACGGCGCCCGTCCCACGGGTGGTTCGATCGACGGTCTCATCGTGGATAACCACCGGTACCCCGTCACGGCTCAGATGGACATCCAGCTCGATGCCATACGCTCCTCTCTCGATGGCCCGTGCAAAAGCGGGCAGCGAGTTCTCAGGCAGTTCGGCCGACGCGCCCCGGTGCGCATAGATTTTAAGCATGGTCTCCCCAACCCTCTCTGATAACCTTGGAATCGCCACATTGACACGAGCCGTATCAAGAACTATCATTCACAGAGCAACGCAATGTGGAGGCCAAACGTATGACTGCAAGATTTTCGGAACCGCTCTTTGTTATCAGCGTCGCCGCCCGACTGGTGGAAATGCATCCCCAAACACTTCGCAAGTATGAGCGAGAAGGGCTCGTCGCGCCCTCGCGCACATCGGGAAATTTGCGTTTGTATTCAGATAGCGACATCGAGCAACTTCGTCAAGTCAAGTATCTCGTTGAACAGCGGGGTCTGAACCTCGCCGGGGTGCAACTTGCCCTCGAACTTACGCGCCAGCTACAGCGCATTCGCTCCAGGCAGGCCGAGAGCGAGGTGTCCAGGAACGAGCGTTTGGCCGATCTCGACGACATGCTTCGCCGCCTCGGATTCGTCGAAGAATCGCAGGTCAGGTCGCAACGCCAGCAGGTCCAGAACGATTGATATCCTCCGGTGGTCCCAATTGCTGGCGCTCGTTGGGCCATTTCCACGGATCTCACCTCAAACAGGAAACATTTCTTATCACGATCCTGCAAGATAGCGAGGCCACGGCCTGGGCGGTTGCATTGGGCATTGGCAGCTAGAAGGCTCTCGCAATGTGGCCAGGTCTGCCTCATTCAGCATGTTTCAGCCTGTGAACCGAAACCCGGAAAGGAACTCTCCCGATGTCATCCAACCAGCGATTCACCGACAAGGCTCGGGACGCCATCGTCGCGGGCCATCAAATTACGGTCGAACACAAGCTCGCGCAGTTCGAACCGGAAGCACTCCTTAAGGCGCTCGCGATCCAGGTCGACGGGATCGTGCCCCAGGTGCTCCAACGCCTGGGCATCGAGCCGGATCTGGTCGCAGGTGAGACTGATGCCCTGATCGAGCGTTCGCCGAAACTCCAGTTCAGTGCTGATGCCGTGGTCAGTTCCAGCCTGCGCCAGGCGCTTCAGCATGCCGAATCGGAAGCCAGCACGTTTGGCGACGAATTCGTGTCAGCGGAGCACCTGCTCCTCGGCATTCTCTCCGTCGAACGCACACCGGCCGAGTCATTGCTCCGTCGGTTCGGCGCCACCAAAGACCGCGTCTATGGTGCTCTGACCGAAATCCGGGGCAACCAGCGCGTCATCGATCCCAATCCCGAGGGCAAATACCTGGCCCTTGAAAAGTACGGCCGCGACCTTACCGACCTCGCGCGAGACGGCAAGCTCGATCCAGTGGTTGGACGAGACGAAGAAATACGGCGCGTCATCCAGGTCATCTCCCGTCGCACCAAGAACAATCCCGTGCTCATTGGTGAGCCCGGTGTGGGGAAGACCGCGATCGCCGAGGGGTTGGCCCAGCGTATTGTGCGCGGCGACGTCCCTGACGGGCTTAAGGAGAAGCGGATCGTTGCCCTCGACCTCGGCTCGTTGATTGCGGGCGCCAAGTTCCGTGGCGAATTCGAGGAACGCCTCAAAGCCGTGCTAAAGGAAATCACGTCATCCGACGGGCAGGTCATTCTTTTCATCGATGAGTTGCACACGGTTGTCGGCGCCGGTGCGGCCGAGGGGTCGATGGATGCGTCGAACATGCTCAAGCCGATGTTGGCCCGCGGCGAGTTGCACACTATAGGCGCGACCACGCTCGATGAGTACCGCAAGCACATCGAGAAGGATGCCGCGCTGGAGCGTCGCTTCCAGCCGGTGCTGATTGGCGAACCGAGTGTCGAGGACACTATCTCGATTCTCAGGGGACTTCGGGAACGGTATGAAGTTCACCACAAGGTGAAAATTCTCGACAGTGCCCTGGTCGCCGCAGCCACCCTTTCCGATCGCTACATTTCGGGACGCTTCCTGCCAGACAAAGCAATCGACCTCGTTGACGAGGCGGCGTCGAAACTGCGCATGGAAATCACCTCGATGCCGGTTGAGCTCGATGAAGCCGAACGCCGGATCATGCAGCTTGAAATCGAACGCGAGGCGCTGCGCAAGGAAAAGGACGAACCATCTCAACGCCGCCTTGCCGCCCTCGAACAGGATCTCGCAAACTTCAAGGAAGAGCGCGACGCGCTCAGGTCCAAATGGGATCAGGAGCGACAGGCAATCCTCGCCATCTCGGAACTGCGCGATGAGATCGACCGAACCCGGGTGGAAATGGAACAAGCCCAGCGCGCCTACGATTACAACAGGGCCGCCGAGCTTCAGTACGGAACACTGAAGGACCTGGATGCCCAGGTCGTCGTTCAGGAGGGCGCCCTGAGCCGCCTTCAGGCCAGCGGCAAGCTTCTGAAAGAGGAAGTTGACGCGGATGACATCGGCGACGTGGTCAGCCGCTGGACGGGCATCCCGGTCACTCGCCTCATGGAGGGCGAGATCGAGAAACTCGTTCACATGGAGGAGCGGCTCCACGTCCGTGTCGTCGGACAGGATGAGGCAATCTCGGCCGTTTCCAACGCGATCCGCCGTTCGCGGGCAGGATTGTCCGACCCGAACCGGCCGCAAGGCAGCTTCATCTTCCTTGGGCCGACCGGTGTAGGTAAAACCGAGCTCGCCCGTGGCCTCGCCGAGTTCCTGTTCGATAGCGACCAGGCGATGGTCCGGATCGACATGTCGGAATACATGGAACGCCATGCCGTCAGCCGCCTGATCGGCGCGCCTCCGGGGTACGTCGGCTATGAGGAAGGTGGCCAACTCTCCGAAGCCGTGCGCCGCCGTCCTTACAGCGTCGTGTTGTTTGACGAGATCGAGAAGGCGCATCCGGAAGTCTTCAACGTACTCTTACAGGTGCTCGATGACGGGCGCCTGACCGATGGTCAGGGACGCACCGTCGATTTCAGGAACACGGTCATCATCATGACCAGCAACCTGGGGTCGTCGTACATCATTTCCTCCGACCCCGCACGGGAATCGGATATGCGGCATCAGGTGATGGAGGCGCTGCGCGCCAACTTCCGACCAGAGTTTCTAAACCGGATAGACGAAACCATTATCTTCAAGCCGCTGAGCAGGGAACAGATTTCCAACATTGTCGACATCCAGCTGGCCGAAGTTGCCAAGCGATTGAGCGACCGCCAAATCACGCTGACGATGACCGAACCGGCACGGGAAATGATTGCGACGCTGGGCTTCGACCCCACGTTCGGCGCCCGGCCCCTCAAGCGTGTCATCCACAAGCACCTGCTCGACCCACTTGCCCTCAAACTCCTCTCAGGAGAGATTCGCGATGGCGAGGATGTGGTCGTCAACTTCGAGAACGGTGAATTCAGTTTCGCCGGAAGGCTGAGCGCGGCCCCGGTAGTGGCCTGACAGTCGAGAGGGAACGTGCGAAACCGGGTTCCTTCTCGTCTATACTTCAGCCTGGTTTGCTACTGAGGCTTGAAAAGGAGTGTCCACCTCGAGCCGGGTTGGTGGCAACTCCTGAAAGGATCTCGGGAACAGGTGGATTTCATTTTCGGCTTGCTGAGGGCAGCCATCATGTTGGGGTTTGTGGTTGCGGTTATCATCGCGCTTGCGTGCCTGTTCATGATCGTCTTCGGCATTGCCACCGGGATCGATCGGCGCATTCAGGACTAGTTCGCCTGATCGGAATCGGAACCAACTGGACCGTTGGAACGTTTTTTCTTCTGGGCCGCCTCTGTGGTGCATGGAGACTAACGGCGGTGATGTGCCGTGACCGTCGTGGCAGCGGATCAGAACGAGGATCGCACGGGTGCGATCACAACGAGAAGGAGCGTAGGTTTGAGAACTGAGTCATCGTCTGGCACGCACGGAACGAATGCCCAAAAACCGATACGGCTGCTGGCGACCTTACTTCTGTTGACTGGGTTTCTCGCCGCCAATGTTGCCATGTTCGCTCCGGCCTCCGCTCAGGTGGCCGCCGGCGTAGCTGATTACATTCCCGCCACCGCACTCTTCTCTACCGAGTTCGAGCTGGACGCTGAATCGGAGCAAGTGGCCAAGGGCGCCGAACTGCTCGAACGCGCCAATCTCGGCGCGCTGCTGGAAGGCGAGGACCTCGATGATCTCGAATCTGGTCTCTTCGCCCTAAGCCTGTTCGCGACCGGCGAGGCTGCTGTATTCCTGACCGAATTGCCAGTCGACGAATCGCTGTCGCTCGACGATATCACGTCGGATGCGGCCGAGGTCACCATGGATCCCGAAGGCACGCTGGGCGGCGATGTCCCGCAAGGATGGGCAGTGGTGCTCACGCCAGACGATGCGGCGGCGTCTTTCGACCTCTACACGAGTGTCGTCTTCGAAGACGAGACGATCGAGATCGAGGAAACCGACTACAACGGCTACACTATCATGACCCAGGCGCCAATTGACGAGTACAGCGAAGGCGCCTCCATCGTCCTCGTTGACGATGCCATCGCCATCGCGACGGTTCCTCAGGATCTTGAGCCGGTCATCGACACCGCCACCGGCGACAGTAAGCCACTCTCTTCGAGCGCATCCTACATTGGTGTGCGGGACGCCCTGGAATCGGACGTGCTCAACTTCGGGTATGTCAATGGCCCGGCCCTGCTGGAGGCGCTGGTTGCCCAGGATCCTGAGGTGACCGCCAGCCTCACAGAAGAACTCACCATGTCGTTCGGATCTCAACAGGGATTCGTGTTCTGGGCCGATGACCCGGGATTCCGGCTCGACACGATCGCCTTG
>JALZMD010000034.1 GCA_030858375.1 Chloroflexota bacterium | reverse complement strand
CCAATGGCGTCAAGTCCGACCCGCCACCACCCGTGGATTCGGGAGACGGGCGCACGGCACCACGCTGCTGCCGACCGCGCTGGTGGCCAGATCGAGGCGTCTCGACACGTTCGGGCGCTTCATCGTCGCGCCGCGGGCGGCGAACCGGGCGTCGCTGGCGGGATTGCGGATCTCCTCCACCACGCCGTTCATCACCTGGCTGAGGGCGCTGTGACGAGCGACCACTGCCATCTCGGCGATTTTCATCCGATTGCGGGCGCTGCTGCGATTCGCCGCCTCGGCGATGCCCATGCTGACCTTGCGACCCTTGTTGCTGTTGCCGCGGTTGCTTGCGCGGGTCGGGGCGAGCCTGCTCCTCACGGGTCGGATCGATAGGCGGCGTCTGCTCCTGCCCAGCGCGTTGCCGTCCCTCCTGCACCTGTTGTCGTCGCAGCTCGTCGTGCTGGCTGGGGGGCCGCTGCGGCTGGCGCCGACGCTGATTTCCCTGGGTTTGGTGGGCACCGTCGCGGCCCTGGCGTCGTTGACGCTGGTCGCCCCGTGGCTCCTGGGCCGAACGCTGGTTCGTGCGCTGTTGATTCTGGCGATTCCCGTCGTTCCGCAAAGGCCGTTGAGGATTTCCAGCGTCCTGGTTTTGCGGCCCTTGCGGATTCGTTGTCCCGTCCTGAGGCCGCTGATCGGAGGTTGGGCGTCGCCGGCGGCGGCGGCGCTGTCCTGATCGTTGTGATGATGCTTGCTGATCCTGTGAATCCTCGTTCGAGGACCCACCACCTTGTCGATTTTCCTGATTGTCTTCCAAACGAATGATCTCCTCTCGCACCTGGGCCGTGAGCGGCAACCACGCCACGCGTAATGCGGGATGGTTGGACTGTGCGGCCTGCCGATCGTGCCAGGCCGTGCGAGCATGTTGTGAACCATGTGATCGCTGGTGACTCGGGTGAGTGCACCAACAGGCAAGCATGGTCGAAAAAGCTACTGATGATCCGTTTTCCCGGGAACTTCTTCTTCCGTGGAGCCGGAATCCCGAGTTCCCCGCACGTCTCCAAAGAGCCGGTCAGGACGCGTGTGCGGTGCCACAGCCGGTTCAACGTGGACGAGTGCCTGGGCCTGGTTGCCGGCGATGTCCTTGACACTTCGCTCGACGTTGGTAGCGACGTCATGTGCCTGATCCACACGCAGACCAGGATTAACCGTTATGTCCACTTCGACGAGCTGCCGGCCACCCATGGAACGAGCGCGCAACTTGTGCGCCGTTTCCACACCTTCCGTGTTCAGGATGGCTTCCATCAGCTTGCGCGGATCGGTCCGCGCGGCATCAGTAAGAACGAGCGACGCATCACGCAAGATCGTCCACGCCGTCCAGGCGATGATCCCGGCAATACCGATGGAAACAATGCTGTCCGCGCGCTCGAACCCGGCGCGGACAGCCAGCAAACCGATGATGACTCCAGACGAAACACCAACGTCGCTCAGGGTGTGTTTGGCGTCCGCAGCCAGGAAATCACTGTTGAGTTCGCGCCCCTTGCGCGTTTCCCACGTTGCGACACCGACATTAACGGCCATGGTGCAACCAAGCACCACGAACGATCCGGCGGTAACCGTTGGCGAACTTCCCGAAATGAGGTGTCGCACCGAACTTCGAACGATTTCGAGCACACTTATCGACATTGTCATCGCGATGATGAGCGATGCCAGTGTTTCGTAGCGATCGTGACCGTAGTGATGTTCCTCATCTGGCGGACGTGCAGCAATGGCGATACTTACGAGGCCTACGCAATTCGATAGGCCATCGAGCAGCGATTGCGCGCCGTCAGCGCTCATTGCCACGGACCCGCTCTTGAGGCCGTAGCCTATCTTGGCGAACGCCACCAGCAGATTGAGCGCCAGCACGGCAAACAATACCCGTCTGATGCTGTTTGTCCGTTTCGCTCGATCAAGGGAATCCGAATCGGGCCAAGTCTGGCCGTCATCAATCGTTTGAGGTGACACGGAAATCCCAGTGATCGAACGATGTCATCGCTGTGGTGAAGTGTAACAGGTGGCGGGACCGCGCACCGGTATCATCCGAAAAGCTGGGTGGCGCCCAGGTAAAGCAACCCGATAACGATCAGGAAGAGGGTTGCCGCGATGCACCCGATGGCCACGATGGTCCCCGTGCCGCTCGTGTCGGCCAGGCTCGGTTCGGCGGACCCCGTCCCTGCGTCCCCGGGTGCCTCCACCATCGCGGTCCGGACTTCGGGATCTTCCGATCCAGGGACGAGGGCGGAATAATCGGGATCCCGTCTACTCGGAACCCTGTTCAATTCGGATGGAGAAGTCTTATCCGGCAAGGCGACATCCTGTTCTCGAAAGCCAACGGACTGGCGTGACGCTGGCTCAGCGAGTGAGCATGCCGCCACGGCGAGCGGGCTTGCGCTTCGACGGCTCAGGGTTGGCGATCACCGGTTGGGCCAGGCGCCGGGTCAGGGGCGTGCCTTTCTCGCGATTCTCCAGCACATATGAATACGGACCGGGATAGTCGTGGATCAGGCCCTGCTCAAGGGCGACGGTTCTAGTGCTCACTCGGTCAAGGAAATAGCGGTCGTGGGAAATCGCCAGGATTGTCCCGCCGAACTCGATTAAGGCATCTTCCAGGGCCTCGACCGAATCGATATCCAGATTGTTTGTCGGTTCGTCGAGCAGCAGGAAGTTGGCGCCGCTCAGGATTAACAGCGCGATCTGCAACCGGCTCTGCTCACCGCCGCTGAGCTCATCAGCCGGGCGCATCGCGTCATCACGATCAAAGAGGAAGCTGATCAGGAATCCGAGCGCCTGCTGCTCATTCAACGGCTTGATCCGGCGAACCAGGTCGATTGGGCTTCGGCTCCCATCTATCGATTCCTGCTCCTGGGCGAAATACCCAACGTTGATCGAACTGCCGAGCCGGAGCACACCCGACGTCGGGGTTTCCCGCTGCTGGATGAGCCGGAAGAGGGTCGTCTTGCCAGCCCCGTTAGGGCCGATGAGTCCAATCCGTTCGCCATGCTGGATCACCAAGTCAAACGGTTCGAACACCGTGTGGGTGTCGTACACCTTGGAGACATCATCACCATGCAGCACTAGTGTGCCACCGCGCTCGGCTGAGAACTCGACGTCGATGGTGCGACGATTGAGCACGGGTACGGGCGTTGAATCCAGTCGCTCCCGCTCTTCCGCCTGCTTTCTGCGCTGGTTTTCGGCGCGGGTCGCGAACTTGGGATTTTGCCGGGCCCACTGGGTCAACTGCTCGGCACTTTCCTTGAGCTTCCGGTACTCCCGCTCCTGAAGCTCGCGTAGCTGGGCCTGGCGTTCGAGGCGCTCCTGCTTCTGGCGGCGGAAGGCCGAGTAATTCCCCGGGTACTCCTGGACTGCCCCATCCTCCAGTTCAACGATTTCGTTGGCGACGCGGTCAATCATGTACCGATCGTGCGTGATCAGGCCAACCACCCCTGGGTAAGTGGCAAGATACTGCTCCAGCCAGGCCCTGGCGTCGACATCGAGGTGGTTGTCGGGTTCGTCGAGGAGAAGCACGGCGGGCCGCTGGCAGAGAAAGCGGGCGATCGCGACCAACTTCTTCTCGCCGCCACTGAGCTGCCCTACGGGTTGGCGCCACAACCGCTCGGAGAGCCGCAATCCGGTCAGGAGCTCGGCGATGACCGTGCCGGGATCGCGATCGGCTCCCTCGTCGAGCCGGGCGAGGGTGGCGTTATACAGCTCCAGCACCCCTACCATCTCGTCATCGGTCATTGGTTCGGCGAGTTGGGCTTCGAGCCGGGCCAGCTCCCGATCGAGGGTTTCCGGGTCGGACGAGAGGCTGCCCACCAGCTCGTATGGCGTCAGGCTGGGGTCGAGCGAGCTGTGCTGGGCCAGATAGCCCAGGGTCAGGCCGCGCTGGTGCACGATCTCGCCACGCTGGGGCCGCAACTCGCGTGCCAGCAGGCGAAAGAGCGTGCTCTTGCCCGTACCATTCGCGCCGACGACGGCGATACGATCGCCATCCTTCAACTCGAAGGTGACGTCGGTAAAGATCTGGTTGCCGCCATGGGCATAGGCCACATGTGAGGCCTGGATCAGGATAGCCATTGCTCTGTTTCCACGTCACGCATCGAGGATGCCGGCGAGACCCACGGCATCGCATTGGCTGAGACCGACTTGGC
>JALZMD010000270.1 GCA_030858375.1 Chloroflexota bacterium | reverse complement strand
GCTGCTGCAGATGCCGGTGGAGCCCAACGGCGCCTACAAGGAAGTGATCCTCCAGCCAGAGATTCACCTGCCGACCGGCATGAGCCGGTAGCGGCTTGCGAACGCGTCACGTCAGGCCGAGAAGCTCGCGCATCGTGGAATGGAACTGCCCGGCAATCCCGTCTCGATGAATATGACGCCCGCCGGAGACGACTTCTCGGCCAGCGACCCAGACGCGGTCGACCGCTACGCCACGCGCGAAAATCCAGCCGTTGAGCAGGGCATCGCCATCGTCACCGACCCAGGTGCCGGCCGCCAGGGCCACCAGGTCGGAAGGGGCACCGATGGTAATGCCGCCTGCCGCCGGTACGCCGAGCGCCTGCTGCCCACCCCGGAAGGCGGCATCGAACATCGAACGTCCTGTCGGAACTCCGCCGGTCGAGAGCACATTTCGGGCACGCCGATCCAGGCGCTGGGTGTATTCCAGCTGGCGAAGTTCGCCCGTTACGCCGATACGTACATTCGAATCGGTCCCGATCCCGTACCTACCTCCGGAGGCGAGAAACACCGGAGCCGGGAACGTCCCATCGCCCAGGTTCGCCTCCGTCACCGGGCACATGCCGGCGACCCCGCCACTTCCCGCCAACGCAATGGTTTCATGATCCGTCATGTACGTGGCGTGGACCAAGCACCAGCGCTCATCGACCGGCGCGTGATCCAGCAGCCACTCAACCGGGCACTGCCCCGACCAGGCGAGGCAATCGGCCACTTCCTTCTCCTGTTCGGCAACATGGATGTGGATTGGACCGTCCGGCGCCATCTCTAGCAAGCCGTCGAGCTCACCGGGGGTCACGGCCCGGAGGCTGTGGGGGGCAATACCGAGGACTGCGCCATCGAGACCGGCAATTGTCGTACTGCTCGCCTCGACCAACAGTACGAATGTATCCAGGTCGTTGATGAACCGCTGTTGTTGGGGAAACGGCGGCGCGCCACCGAACGTCGCGTGCGCATAGAATACCGGGAGCAGCGTCAATCGAATGCCGGTTCGAACCGATGCCGCCGCGATTCGCGTGGCCATCTCGGCGATATCGTCGTAGGGCAATCCGTCGCGATGATGGTGGAGGTAGTGGAATTCGCCGACCCGGGTAAATCCCGACTCGAGCATCTCCATGTAGGCCAGGGCCGCCACCGCCTCCACCTGGTCGGGGCTCATCGTCAGCGCGAATCGGTACATGACCTCGCGCCACGTCCAGAAGGAATCGACAGTTAGGCCACGGACCTCTGCCCGGCCGGCCATTCCACGCTGGAACGCGTGGCTGTGAAGGTTCGGCATACCTGGCAGGAGTGTTTCGCAACGCTCATCCCCAGGTTCGGGCTGGCAATCGAGTTCGACCGACCGGATCGACCCGTTCGCCGTCGTGACCCGAACATCTGACGCCCAGCCTCCGGGCAGCAAGGCTTTCGCGGCATGAACAGCGGTCATTGCATCGATCTCCATAACCGGTTGGCCCAAGGCGGATCAGCCACGGGCTTGACCTCAAATGGAATTGAGTTTGTTACGTACGATGATTCGGCTGCTCATCGCTACCCGGACCTGGAATTGGTCGCCAGCATGAGGCAGCCCTCGTACTGGGCGGACGAAGATGCGACCGTCACCACGGAGCAGGCGAGGGCAACGGCGAGGGCCTCGTCCAGGTTGGACCGCGCGATCAGCCTGGACGAGGTGACGGTCGTTTCCGGCGGTCGCCACGGCATCGCCGTTTCAATCTGGCCGGTTCCGGGGAACTGTACGCGGTCGACAACCGCTGCCCGTAACTGAGCTGCGCCCTGCACCGGGAGAGCGTTTGCGACGGAATCCGGGCCTGCGCTCGCTTCGACCTGGCAACCGGTGGGACGTTCGACCAGTTCCCCGACGACGTGCAAACCTACCACATCGTCATCCGGGATAATGTGGTGTACGTCGATCCCTGGCTGCGCCGGACCGATCGGGTCGAGCACGCCCGGGTCCGGCTCCGTGTCGACCTCGAACAGTCGATCAGGCTGGTCCTCGCCAAGCATGTGCTGGCCCTGCTCGACGCTGGCGAGCCGGTGTGCGGCACCCTCGAAATCGGCGGCACGTTCGGCGCTCGGTATCGGGAAAGCGGTTGGCGCTCGGGGCCTGGTTCCGGCATTTCATCGAGGTGCGGGATAGCGAGGCGCGGAGCGCGTGCTGTTGACCGCGATCGAACATCAGGCGTCACCGGCCGAGCTGGCCAACCTGCTCGCCAGCACCGCCACCGACCACGTCTTCCTCGACGGCGGGCACACGCGGGACTTCGTGAACAAGGCTTGCGAACTCTTCGACCTGATCGGCTGGGATCACGCCGCAACCATCCTGCCGATCCTCACGCCGGTAATCGCCCAAGCGCACGGTCAGAGAAACTCAACTCCTGGCGGTGTCCGGTGGACCTGGCCACCCTCCTCGATCTGGTTCTCGTTCGGCTCCCCGGACTCTTCGCCCAGACCGGAGACGACCCCGATTGGCAGGCGCCAGCTGATCTCATCGCCACGTTGCTCGGAGACGACCCGGGCGTGATCGTCGAGGCGCCGACCAACGCGCTGGAGTCCGGGGCAATGTCCGCCGCCGTCAGCCAGGCGCTCGCCCACGCGGCCGCATTGCGGGTCGCGCACTTCCACAATCGCCGAGTTCTACGACTGGATCACGGTGCGCCCGAGCCGGCTAACCGGACGCTGGTCGCGGTCGCCCGGTACCGGGCCGCCCACGCGCCCACCAGCCAATCCGTGCTCCAGACTGCGCGGACCGCCCGCCGCCTGGCCCGCGGGGAAGCCCTGTTCGAATCCACCGGCTGACCCGAAACGCGTGGCGCCGGGCGCGGCGATGATCCAGAATGACTCCACGGGGATTGTTAACGTTTCGGTTCCCACCCAGGGGGCATCTCATGACTGAATCCGGCTCGCGCCAATTCCGGTGGATTCGCCGGACCGCGATCTCCTTCAAAGTCTTCGTCATTGCCGTCGCGGCCGTGGCCATCTCGGGCAGCCTCTACCTGCTCGCCTGGCTCGCGTTCGATCCCCTCACGGCCGAAGAATGGACGACCGGGCTCCAACCGACCCTGTTCCAGAGCACGATCGATCCGGAGCTGCTGAACTTCTCCGATGCCGCGTACGCGTCGGTTTTCGGAGTGGCGCACAACTCCGGCGGTAGTCTGCAAGCCACCCTGGAGGCGCTGATTTACGGCGCGGACGTGATCGAAATCGATGTGGTCGAGATCGATGGCACGCTCTATTCCGCCCATTCGTCACCCCTCCCCTTTGTCGGCAAGGAGTGGTTCCGGGGGCCTCGCCTCGAAACTATCTGGACGGCTGCGTTCGGCGCCGAAGCCGTCTCGCTCGACCTGAAGGAGTCGTCACCCGCCTACGTCGCCCTCGTCGGCGACTTTCTGGCAACGCGGGCGCCTTACCGAAAAATCATCGTCACCGGCCGCGATTCCAGCGTGCTCGCGGCCCTGCGCCAATGGGCACCGGACGTTGTGTATCTGCTCAGCGTGCCCAACCAGGAGTTCCTGGACCGCGAACTGCGGGACAACGCGGCGACGCGTGAGGCGATCGATGGCGTCACGATCCAGGAGTCGGCGCTGGATGACGAGACGATCGCGTGGCTTGGCGAACAAGGACTCCTGGTCTTCGCCTGGACGGTGAATGATCTCGAACGGGTCAACGAGTTGATCGGCCTCGGAGTCGACGGCATCACCACGGACAGCATCGCCATCCTCACGCTCGTTGGTGGGCAGGATCGAGGCGAGCGGGATTTGGTCCAGTCACCGCCGCCTGGCGGCGATGGCGCCGAATAGCGCACCGGCGGCAAACGCGATGAGCAACGCCCACGCCAGGCGCATTTGCCGTTCGT
>JALZMD010000242.1 GCA_030858375.1 Chloroflexota bacterium | reverse complement strand
CGGTTTCCGGTGCGGTCATCACCATCTGGTTGGCGGCCCTTTACCTCAACGTTTCCTGCCAACCGGTCGCCGTTGGCCTGGCGCATCATCCGAAAAAGTGTACCAGTCCATCCGGACCCTGCTCCTGGGGGTTGGCACCCGATTTCCACGGCATCGTTCCTGCCCGCATGGGCAGGAACGTTCCTGCCCCATTTCGGGATACGTTCGTCACCGCTTGCGCCATACACTTCAGTCAACGTTACCGGTTCGATATGGATTCGCCGCAATCGTCGGTCCTTGTTCACGCTCAGTCAGGGAAAATCAACCATGGCCCAGAACCTTTCCGCAGCCCAGGTCGGCAACACATTTGCAGATGCGGTTGAACGAGTCTCGTCCGGCGTCGTCGCGGTGCTTGGCCGGAAGCGGTTGCCGGCGACCGGCACCGTCTGGCAGACGGATGAGACCGGCGCCGTGATCGTGACCGCAAGCCATGTGATCGAGCGGGAGGACCACCTTTCGATTCGCCTCGCCGACGACACAGACGTGCCGGCGGCGCTTCTCGGTCGCGACATGACGCGGGATCTGGCGGTGCTCCGCGTTGAGACGACCGCGCTCAACGCGGCCCAGGTAGCCAGCGACGACACCCGGGTAGGGACGCTGGCGATGGCGGTGGGCCGGCCATTCGTGACCTGTACGCAGGCGTCGTTCGGTTCCGTCGTGTTCGTTGGATCACTCCGGTTTCGCAACTTCCCGACCGGGCAGATGATTCACGCCGATCCGACGCTGTATCCTGGCTTTTCGGGCGGGCCCCTCATCAACGCCGCGGGCGAGGTGCTCGGCATCAATACCTCGGGCTCCCTTCAGTCCGGGAGCATCACCATCCCGTCCCCGCAGATTACCCGCATCGTTCGGGACATCGTCGAGATCGGCTACGTGCGCACCGCCTGGGTTGGGATTACCGTGCAACAGGTGGATCTGCCCGAACACATCCGAGCCGAATTTCCGGACCAGCAAACCGGCGTCCAGGTGCTGGGCATCGAAGAAAACACACCCGCGGGCGACGCAGGTCTGTCCGTCAATGATATTCTGGTAACAGTGGACGGACAGCCGCTGGAAGATGTCATCGATCTCCAACATATCCTCTGCGATGAACTGATCGGTGAATCCATTTCCATCGTTGCCTGGCGAGACGACACCCGACACGAACTGCACGTCATCCCCGTCGCCAGACCGGAACAACCTCACGGCTGAATCGGCCTGTCATTGAAACCGGAGAATGACTGATGTCTTCAACCTCCCCAGTTGCCAGACCAACCCCGATCACCACGCTGAACGAGCGCGGTGAATCGATCTTCCCGAGCCGACGTGGCCTGGCAAACATCCCGGTCCCGCGCACCAGCGCGCGCCGCCTCGTTGTCGGAATCGTCGCCGCCTACCCGTCGATGCGAGCCGGACTCGGTGCCCTCGTCCAAGGTGACACCAGCCTGACCGCTTCGGCGATTGCGCCGGCCGCATTGGCGGCCGCATCCGGGATGCCGGCCCTAGGCCAGATTTCCGACGCCGACGTGATCCTAGTTGAGCCGGGTGACCTGGGGCAGGAAACCCTTGCCAACCTAGTGGCGCTTGGGCGCGAAGAAGGTGTTCCCCTGCTGTGGCTGGGTTCGCACGGTCTGCCCGAAAATGCACTGAGCGGCCGTCACGCCGGTGGCGTGATTTCGCCCGACGCGGAATCCGAAACCGTGGTCGCCGCCATCCGGGCCGCGCAACAGGGCCTGTATGTCCTCGACCCGAGCGTGAGCCAGGTTGACATCTCGGCTCAGGCGCAGGCATCGGGTCAGAATCCGGAGGCGGTGCCCACGACGCTAAGCCCGCGCGAACGGGAAGTGCTTGGACTGGTGGCGTCGGGCCTCCCAAACAAGGCAATCGCCCGAAGCCTCGGCATCAGCGATCACACCGTGAAGTTTCACGTCAGCTCGGTCCTGACCAAGCTGGACGCCGGAAGCCGCACCGAGGCCGTCACGATCGCTACCCGCCAGGGGATCCTCTCCCTGTAGAGCGATCCGGGACCAATAGATCCTCCCCAAGAATCGTCATTCCGGGCAAGCTCGGAATCCCTGCGCGAAGCGCGTCGGCCGCAGGCCGACCCCGGTACAACGTGACCACGAACGCCGGCTACACCGTCGAGTGCTTCACACGGGGATCCTTCGCTGACGCTCGGGATGACGGTGTACTTTGGACATCACCGAATCAGAACCGTTACGACTCACGACTTGGCCGGCTCAGTCATGCACCTCGACGCGCATGCCAATCTCGGCGAAGTCGAAGACCGCGACCGCCGCATTCGCGTTGAGCCGCACGCATCCGAGCGTCGCCGGATTCTGCCAGGCCTTTTCCACGCCCTGGGCATCGCGCACCGGCGAGTGAATCCCGTTCTTCCGCTCCGGATCAAACCCAACCCAATCGGTCAGCCACGTATCCCCGGCGAACGGCGTTGGCGCCAGGCCCTTGTTCAGGCTGTACACATGAAACGTGCCAACGGCCGTCGAGTAGAACCCATCCGGCGCCGGGTCACGACCAATCCGGCCCGTGAACGAGGCAATCGAGACAGATCCCTCATAGAGCGTGACGATGGCCTCGGACCGATCGATGTCGATCCACCGCTCACCCGGCTCGACGGATTGGGCAACTACGTCCTCCTCGGGCGGGATGTCCCCCGTCTCAAGGTGTGGTTCCCGAGCTGCTTCCACCGGTTCGGAAATCTTCTCGACCGGCTCGTCCGGGACGCTGGCCGCCGAAACATCCAGGACCGGCAGCGGGTTGACTGTCAGGGCGTGGGTTGCGTCGTCGTACGAAAGGTACTCCTGCGCTATCCATGCCCGACCGCCGTCGTAGGCAACCGGCACAAACCCCGATTCCGGCTCACCCACCACCTCGATCGATTCGCCGTCGACCAGGCTGTCCAGCACCGCCGAATCGGTCGTCGGAGCCTCACGCACATTGAGCACATCCGTGGCGACGGTCCCGGAACGTGACGTCGGCGGTTCAGGCATACCGGTCAGGTTCCAGTCCGGAGCCCCCTGGCTCAGCACGTACCCGGCTGCCACCGCAACGGACAATCCGAGGCACAGCACGAGCAGCCGCTGGATCAGCGGCCGCCTCGTGCGTCGTATTCGCCTGGATGGTCGGTATGTCACAGTGAGCTTTCCCCGGATCATGCCAGATCAACACATTGCCGACGAGCCTGCCCCTCCGGCCGCGCTCCATCCAGCGGGCGAAGGGGCAGCCCGTGCCTACCGGTGGACTTCCACCCGCATACCAACGAATGAAAAGTCGTACACGGCTTGGGCCGAGGCCTACATCACAGAATGGGTCGGGTTCGATCCCTCACGGTTCAACGGGTTCCATTCCTATACGAAGGACGGCAACGGCAACATCCTGCCCAACGGCGGTGGCAAGACCGGAGGCTGTGTCGCCCTTCCACCGGGGGAATCCCAGGCCGTGTACGACTTTTCATTCGTTGGTATGCGGGTGGAAGTTCACCGGTAGGCACGGGCTGCCCCTTCGCCCGCTGGATGGAGCGCGGCCGGAGGGGCAGGCTCGTCGGCAATGTGTTGATCTGGCATGATCCGGGGAAAGCT
>JALZMD010000218.1 GCA_030858375.1 Chloroflexota bacterium | reverse complement strand
CCATGAGGTGATCGATTTTCGTACCCATCCCGGCGGTCGTCGCGGTTTGCAATGCCATTGGTACGATTTGCGTTTGATAGAACTCCGTTGGCAAGGTGATGCCCGAGAGTCGTTCGACATCGCGCACGTCGTCAAGCGCGTATCGTGCCAGTCGGTCGCGGGAACGCTCTCCAGACCGCCACATGTTCGCGATCTGTTGTCCTTCGACATGCACGCGATCGTCTCGCTCCAGGGCGAGTTCGCGCATGATGCTTTTCAAGCCATAGCTCGACAGCTTGCCCTGGATGTCCCACCGTTGGATTTGCTGATACGTATCGACGATGTGTCGACCCCGAACGTGGATGGAGGTGTAGGGCAGCGATACGGGGCCGACGCGGAAGTTGCTGCGAAACTGGGCGACTGTTGGCGGTGAGGCATCCCGGCCGATGCCGAGCACGACACCGGTCCGCCGGGCGCGCTCGATGAGATAGGGAAGGTCGAAGAGAAAGATGTTGTGTCCCTCGATGACATCGGGATCGAGCCGTTGGACGGCCTCGACCAGCCGCTCCAGCAGGTTCGCCTCGGTCGTCTCCTGCACCAAGACATCTTCATAATCGCCCTGCCGGAGGGCGACCATGATCACTTCGGCTTCCGGAACATCGGGATCGAGCCCGAGGGTTTCGATATCCAGCTGCAACCTGCGCAGATCCTCGAACTGCATGTCTTTGAACAAGGTGTTGCTGGACGCGATGAGGTATTGCGTAATGGGGGATTTGAAGGCGAGAACCGAGAAGTCATCGTTGGCAACCGTGCTCACCGCATCGCGAAACTCCGCGCGGTTGCGAAAGACGACCCGCGCCGACAAGGGCAGGTTTCCGGTGAGTGGTTCGACAAGCACGTTTCGTCGCGAGGCCATCGGGGAATCGGGACGGACCACGATCCAGGGCGCCTGTGGTTCGATCTGGCGGATGGTGGTACCGTCTGGCTGGCGCTGGAACACGTCGACCTCGTTCGGGCCGGACGGCTCGACGCTCACGATGCCCGGTGTCGAGTTGAGGCCATAGAGCAGCCGCGAGGCGTCCACTTCGGTAAACTGAGCCAAGGATTCCTGCTCCTCATAGCCGGGGTATCTTCCCCGTGAAACCGGTGATCTGACTATCATGCCACTTTGGACGCGAGTTCGTTCCGGACTTGTCGAAGCGATTTACCCGAAGACCTGCGCCGGATGTGGCATGCGGGGAACGTGGTTGTGCGACACGTGCGAGCAATCCGTTCCCCGTCTCGAATCGGGCATCTGCTTTCGCTGTGGAGCGCCACTTCAGCCTGCGTGCCGTTCGTGTTCGCAGCTTGATCGCTCGATCCAGCAGGCGAGATCCGCTTTTCCCTATACGGGGTGGGTTTCGACGGCGGTCAGATCGTTCAAATATGCGGACGAGTGGAGCCGGGCGGAGCATCTGGCCGGATTGATGTTTCCCATGCTGAAGGTCCTGGGAGCGTTCGACACGATCGTGCCGGTTCCCCTGCACGCCCAGAAATTGCGTCGCCGGGGGTACGATCAGGCGCTCCTTCTCGCGACCGCGATCGGGCTCCACCTCAATGTTCCGGTTCAGCCAATGCTGATCCGGACAAGGGACACGATTTCCCAGGTCACGTTAGGCCACGACGAGCGCCAGGCTAACCTTTCGGGGGCGTTCTGCCTCGATCCAGTCTGGGTTCCCATGCCGGGTCGCCGCTTTCTCCTGGTCGACGATGTGCGGACGACAAGTGCGACGCTGAACGCGTGTGCCAGTGAGCTGATCAGGACCGGACCGCGGCGCATCATGGTGGCAACATTGGCGCTCAATGTGCCGCCACGCGAGCTTGGCGCCTGGCTGGACGAGTACCGAACCTGAACGCTGCGTGATCATCCACCAGCCGAGCCGCGCTCGATGATCTGGTTCGTGTAGGTCCGGGCCCACCGGTCTGCTTCGAAGACTCCGTCGAGATCCGTGATCGATTCCGGGTGGTGGGCGGACATCGCGGATTCGACCGTGGAGGCAATGGCCGTAAAGCCGATCCGGCCCGACAGAAATGCCCCAACGGCGATCTCGTCAGCGGCGCTCAACACGGTGGGGTAGGTGCGGCCCGCGATGCCTGCCTGGCGAGCCAGGGAAAATGCTGGAAACCGATCGGGATCCAGCACTTCGAACGACATCCGCGACATCCGTTTGAAATCGATCGGGGTGCATGGGCCCGGGAGCCGTCGCGGATAGGTGAGCGCGTACTGGATCGGAAGCTTCATGTCCGGAAAGCTCAACTGGGCGATCGTCGTCCGATCGTTCCACTCCACCATCGAATGAACGATCTGTTCGCGATGGATCACAACCTCGATCTGGTCATACGGCACGGCGAAAAGGTGATGGGCCTCGATCACTTCGAGTCCCTTGTTCATCAGCGTCGCGGAATCGATGGTGATCTTGCTGCCCATGCTCCAGTTTGGGTGGGCCAGCGCCTTCTCCACGGTGACGTTGGCCAGGTCGTCCTTCGACGTCCGCAGGAACGGCCCACCTGAGGCTGTCAGGATCAAGCGGGCGAGATCCTGCTGTTGGGCGGTCTGCAGGCACTGCCAGATCGCGCTGTGTTCGCTGTCCACAGGACGAATCTCGACGCCGTGTTTGGTTGCCAGTGGAATGATCAGTTCACCGGCGCAGACAATCGTTTCCTTGTTGGCGATCGCAATCGTCTTGCTGGCTTCGATCGCGGCCCAGATAGCGCGAATCGCGTCGTGCCCCGAGGTTGCGGCGACGACGATGTCGACATCGGGGTGAGTAACCGCTTCGATCAACCCCTCCGGTGTTGGCAAAACGCGTTTGCCGCCGATCGTGGCCCCGTCGGTCCGGGCCACGACGATTCGAGGATTGAACGTCGCGACCTGTCGGGCCAGGAGGTCGATGTTGTTTCCGGCGGCTAGCGATATGACCTCGAAGTGCTCCCTGAGCTCGGCGATGACGTCGAGCGTCTGGGTGCCAATCGAGCCGGTCGAACCGAGAATGGCGACGCCGGTGCGAGACATGGGGGGCTACTCCTCACCTCTGGAAGCGGACGGATTCGAGTTGAGTACATGACGGATCTCTTTCCAAATGACGTGAGCCTCAGGACATGACAGGTGTAATGAGCCAGGCAGCCACGATAACGAAGATGAGGGCATCGATCCGGTCGAGCATGCCACCATGGCCTGGAATAAGATTGCTGCTGTCCTTGACGCCGCGTGCACGCTTCAGCATGGATTCGGAGAGGTCACCGATTTGCCCGACGGCCCCCAGGACGAGCCCGACACCGATCGACAGCGCAACGCCGATGTCCATGCCGAACAAGCTATCGCAGACTACGGCGGTGATCGCCGCTGCGACCAGGCCGCCAACGGCGCCCTCGATCGTCTTGTTGGGGCTTACCCGGGGCATCAGCTTGCGCTTTCCCCAGGTCTTGCCGACAGCATAGGCGAACGTATCCGAGAGCCAGGTGATGAACAAGGCGAGCAGAAACCAGGCTAGTCCGCCGCCGGTAGCGCTGGAAATTCCAGGCAGCATGCCTGCCACATCACCGAGCCAGTCACGCGCTGGGAGGTCGGCCGTTGTGCGCAGGTCGATCGCCGCATAGGCTGGAAAGGCGAGGTAGAGGGTCGTAGCGGTAGTGGCGCTCCAGTGCTCAATTGGCCTGGAGTCGTTGAGGAACACCGCACCGGCCAGGGGAATGCTCACTGCGAGCACGCAAAGGAGTGCAAATCCGGTCGGTCCGGCGTCGGTTACGGCCAGGAGACCAGCAATCAAGACCAACACCGTTCCGATGTGGTTCAGCGGGACGGGAGTTGGGATGGTGATTGCGATTGCCTCACGAAAAGCAATTACGGCGATCGTCGTAAACGCAATCGCGAATACCCAGCCGCCCATGAGAGCCGGCACCAACCCCATGACGATCACACCGATCGATGAGACGGCTCGTTGGCGCACCGCGGCCTAGCTTCCCGAACTGGTTGACGTAATCGCACCGAAACGGCGGTCTCGCCGGCTGTAATCCTCGATCGCGTGGATGAGGTCTTCGGCGCCGAAATCAGGCCACAGTTTTGGTGAGAAGAAGAACTCGGCGTAGGCGCCTTGCCAAAGCAGGAAATTGCTCATCCGGTATTCGCCCGATGTGCGGATAATGAGGTCTGCCTCCGGGAGGTCGGGAGCGTAGAGGCGCTCTCGAATCGCCTCTTCGGTGACTTCTTCCGGACGTAACCCATCCCGGATGATCGCCTGTGCGGCATGGACGATTTCCCGGCGACCGCCGTAGTTGAAGGCGAGCGTGAGCGTAATTGCCGTATTGTCTTTGGTTAGCGCGATGGCATCGAGCACCGATTGCCTGAGCGTCGGCTCAAGCGCGTCCAGTTCGCCGATGTGCCGAAGGCGAGCCCCCTGGCGATGCAGCTCGCCTGTTTCATTCTCGATCGCGTGGGCGAGGATCCGCAGGATGCCCTGGACTTCTTCGGCCGGGCGAGACCAGTTCTCGGTCGAAAACGCCCACAGGGTGAGATGCTTGACGCCCAATTGACCGGCAGCATGCGTGATCCGGCGTATATTGTCCGTGCCGCGCTCGTGACCCTGGATTCGATCCAGCCCACGCTGTGCCGCCCAGCGCCCATTTCCATCCATGATGATGGCAACGTGGCCTGGGATGCGGCCGGTGGGGATTGGGGCATCCACGTCCATCAGGTGGCCGGTGTTCGGGCTCAAGTGGGATGGCGGGGAATGGTGGTCGTCTTCGGGCATGACTAGACCTCGAGAACTTCCTGCTCCTTGGCCTTGCCGATTTTTTCAGCCTCATCCACATATTTTTTGGTCAGGGATTCAACTTCCTGGCTGGCACGCCGCTCGTCGTCTTCCGAGACTTCCTTCTTGTTGGCGAGGTCCTTGGCCTGGGACAACGCATCACGACGAATGTTGCGAACCGCCACTTTGGTATCTTCCGTGGTGCCGTGGACGACCTTCACCATTTGCTTTCGTCGATCTTCGGTGAGCATCGGGATGTTGATCCGGATGACCTGACCATCGTTGTTTGGGTTCAGGCCGAGATCGGACTGCATGATCGCCTTTTCGATCGGACCGATGCTGCCTCGATCCCAGGGCTGGATCACGATCAGGCGGGATTCCGGGACCGAGATGCCAGCGAGCTGGTTGAGCGGCGTCGAGGAACCGTAGTAATCGACGTGGATGCGCTCGACGAGTGTGGGCGAGGCCCGGCCGGTACGGACGGACTCGAGGTTGTTGTGCAAGGCATCCATGGCCTTGCGCATTCGTGATTCCGTGTCCTTGAGGATATCGGCAATCAATGCGCAGTCCTTTCGTTGGTACGTCGTTCACTGTAACCCGTCGAGGGTGGCCGTTGCGCAAGAATTGCGTGGACGTCAGGCAACTGGTCTCGTTGAGGATACCAAAGTTCCGACGTGATCGCCCTCTATCACGCGCGCAATCGCGCCTTCACCCGTGACGTCGAAGACGAGGATCGAAAGATCATTTTCCCGGCAAAGCGCGAGGGCAGATGCATCCATGACCCGCAGGTTCCTTTCGAGCGCCTCCTGATGGGTGATGTGGTCGTACCGAACGGCGGAAGGATCGGTCCGGGGATCAGACGAGTAGACGCCATCAACCTTGTTCTTCGCCATCAACAGCACGTCGGCACCGAGTTCCAGGGCGCGGAGGGCGGCGGCGGTGTCGGTCGTGAAGTAGGGATTGCCGGTGCCGGCGGCCAGGATCACGACTCGGCCCTTCTCCATGTGCCGGATCGCGCGGCGGCGGATATAGGGTTCGGCGACTTCGTGCATCGCGATGGCGGTCATGACCCGGGTATGAACGCCGGCCTTTTCGAGAGCATCCTGCAGGGTGAGCGCATTCAAGACCGTTGCGACCATGCCCATGTAGTCCGCGGTTGCACGGTCCATCCCCTTGCCGCTCGCACTGAGGCCACGCCAGATATTTCCGCCGCCAATCACCACGCCCATTTGGATCCTACGTTCGTGCACTTTCCGGATCTGGTCAGCCATGGCCAGGGCGACCAGCGGGTCGATGCCGAAATGCTCCTCGCCCATCAGGGCCTCGCCACTGAGCTTGAGCAGGACTCGCTGATAGGTTCCCGTCATGGAAGATGATCCCTTTGCTGGAATGCAGACGAACATCGAGTAAACCGATCCCGTCCCGACGAATCACAACGAGCGAGAGAACGCATCATTGGCTCTGGAGAGCGGCTCGCCGGTACGTGGGAAGCGTCCCTGCAAGTACCGCTGCCGCAGCGCGGCAATGCTGGCCTCGCCCCGTGCTCGTTCAGGGGACGCTACCGGCAACCGGCCAGCACACGGCCCGGTGCTGGCCTCACCACATGGCTGGCAACCTGTGACACTCCAAACACGAAAGCGCCGCCTCCCGAAAGGAAGCGGCGCTTTCGGACTGGTTCAGGCGCCCTGGCTTTCGTCAGTCACGCCGGCCCCAAGTTCGAACCGGGAGAACCGGCGAACCACAATGTTCTCACCAAGTTTGGCGATGCCTTCCTTGACGAGATCATTGATTGTCTTCTTGGCATCTTTGATGAAGGTCTGGTCGAGAAGGACGACCTGCTTGATAGCCTCATCCCTGGAGCCAAATTCTTTCTCCAGGGCAGGGAAGTCAGCTTCCGGAATGTCATCCACCGACACGTAGCGTGGTGGGATGGCGGCGATCTGCATGGCCACATCATGGGCGAGTGCCTGGAAGTCAGGGGTGCGGGCAACGAAGTCAGTCTCGCAGTTGATTTCGACGAGGGAGCCGATGCGACCGCCGCCGTGGATGTACGGCTCGACGAGTCCCTGAAGTGCGCTGCGGTCCGATTTTTTGCCGGCCCGGGCGAGACCTTGCTGCCGGAGCACTTCGGTTGCCTTGGTGAGATCGCCACCGGCTTCTTCCAGGGCCCGCTTGCTATCCATGATTCCGGCGCCCGTCTTGTCGCGGAGGGCGCGCACCTGTTCAGTCGTAATGGCCATAGAGGATCCTCACTTCATTGTGTGTGACCGCGCAGTGGGGGTCGATTCGAGACATCCGGTGACGAATTAAATGTTCGTCACCGGACGATTTGAAGTCCTTCAGTCGTCGCCTGTCGCAATCGCGGTAAACGGCCTCAGGCTTGCGGCTGGCTTGGCGCACCGGCGGTCATGGTCTCTTCGGCCGGCTTGCCGGTTTCGGCGCTGGCGAACAGGTCATCGGTCGAGGCTACCTGTTCGGCGAACCCCGCATCTTCGCCCGTGACACTTTCGCGCTCGAGCCGGCCGTTGATGGCGGCCTGGGCAATACCCGCGGTGATTAGCCGGACGGACCGGATGGCATCATCGTTGGCCGGAAGGACGATGTCGATCGGCCCTGGATCGGTATTGGAATCGACCATCGCGATCGTGGTGATGCCGAGACGCTGCGCCTCGTGAACGGCAAGGTGTTCGCGCTTCGGATCAATGATGAAGATCGCACCAGGGAGCGAGGTCATCTCGCGCATCCCGCCCAGTGTCCGTTGCAGCTTGTCGAGCTCGAGTTGCTTCTTGGCCGCCTCCTGCTTGGGCAGGTAGTTCCACTCACCCCCCTCGCTCTCGGCGATCAGGCCATTAAGGTGGCGGAGTCGCTGGCGAATCGTGACGAAGTTGGTGAGGGTGCCGCCGAGCCAACGGCGATTGACAAAGTACTGGCCGCTCCGCTCCGCTTCTGACTTGACAATCTCCTGCGCCTGCTTTTTGGTGCCGACGAAGAGAATGTGGCCACCCTTGGCGGTGATTTCGCTGACCAACTCATGCGCCCGCTCGAGGAGCGGAACCGTTTGCTGGAGATCGAGAATATGGATCCCGTTGCGTTCGCTAAAGATGAATGGCTTCATCTTCGGGTTCCAGCGATTCTTTTGATGCCCAAAGTGGACGCCGGCTTCGAGCAGCGCCTTGAGACTCACACGCGGATTGCGTGCTTCCG
>JALZMD010000211.1 GCA_030858375.1 Chloroflexota bacterium | reverse complement strand
GAGTCCACCGCGACCTTGTCGCCGGTTGTCCCATTCGCCCGACCTGCCCCATGAATGTGGAATACAAATCGGGATGACCGTGTTGGAAAGCCACAAGGCTGCCCGGCCGCATTCCATGTGCAAGACTTAAGAGGAGTTCAGCATGCTCGTCGATCAAGCGAAAATCTTCGTTCAGGCCGGTAACGGCGGAAACGGCTCGTCCTCGTTCCGCCGCGAGAAGTTCGTTCCCAAGGGCGGCCCCGATGGCGGTGATGGGGGGCGAGGCGGCGATGTCATCCTCCAGGTTGCCGGCAACCTGAACAGCCTCCTCCCGTTCCAGTACGTTCAGCACTTCAGCGCCGACAACGGCGGCGGGGGGGGTGATCGCCAGAAGCATGGCAAGAAGGGCGCCTCCAAGATCGTGAAGGTCCCGCCGGGAACGGTGGTCTATCTCGACGATAGTGATGAGTCAATCGCCGACCTCACCGATCCTGGCGAAGAGCTCGTCATCGCCAAGGGTGGCAAGGGTGGCCTCGGCAATGTCCACTTCAAGTCGTCCACCCGGCAGGCGCCACGAATCGCCGAACTAGGCGAGCCGGGCGAAGAGCGTTGGCTGCGCTTCGAACTGCGCCTGATCGCCGATGTCGGACTTGTCGGCCTACCCAATGCCGGGAAATCGACCCTCCTGGCCTCCGCCACCCGGGCCAAGCCAAAGATCGCCGATTATCCGTTCACAACACTGTCCCCAAATCTCGGAGTTGTCTCGCTTGGTGGCCCTGGTGGTCAGCAATTCGTCATGGCCGATATTCCAGGATTGATCGAGGGCGCCGCCGAGGGGGCCGGGCTTGGGCACGAATTTCTTCGCCACGTGCGGCGGACCAAAGTGCTGGTTCATGTGCTGGACGCTGCTGGCGGCCTTGAAGGCCGTGATCCGCTCGAGGATTTCCGGACGATCAACGCCGAGCTCGCCGCCTTCGATGACGACATGGGTTCCAAGCCAATGCTCGTTGCGATGAACAAGGTCGACCTGGTGGAAGCGCGCGACAATGTTCCCCGCCTGCGCGAAACCCTCTCCAGCGAGGGTTTCCAACTCTTCGAGATTTCCGCCGCCACCGGCGAAGGTGTGCCCGACCTCTTCAATGCGGTGGGTGCCGCACTTCGCGAATACGCGATCATGGAGGAAGAGGAGCGCAAGCAGCATGCCGAAAAGCCGACGCGGCGGGTCTACACCATCGGCAATGTCGACGCGCGCGCCTGGGATGTGATGCGCACCGCCGATGACTCGTTCCAGGTTACCGGCATCGGTATCGAGCGATTCACCCGGATGACCAATTTCGACCAATGGGAGGGATCTGAGCGGTTCCAGCGCGTTCTAGACCGGAGCGGCATCACCGCCGAACTCAACCGCCAGGGCGTCCAAACGGGCGACACCGTGCAGATCGCCACGCATGAACTCGTTTGGGGCGATCAGGAAGATGAAGAAGACGGCTCGTTCGTTGTGCTTGGCAACGAGGAAGAGGCTGAATACGAATGGCTCGCTGAAGACGACTACTCGGCCGACGAGGGGTGAGATTGGCCGCTAGCCTGGATTATTCATAAGTGACAGCGGAGCACTGGTCTGGTACAGAGGTGAGGTTGTTCGACGACCCGCCACTGACCAGGGAGTGCCCCGCATGCCTCAGTCTGCCATAGCCCCCGTCGTGTTTCCCGCGCTCGGTCCGCTGCCGCTCGGCGTCGACGTTCTTGGTGGTCGGCTGACCAGCGATGGCGGCCTGGCCTGGCTCGCCGAGACCGATCACGCGCTCGGCCTGACGGACGGCCTGGCGGCGGTGATCCCCGACTGGCGCACCCACCGGGGCCGGCACGCGCTCTCCACGCTGGTGGCGCAGCGGGTCTACCAGATTGCCTGTGGGTATGAAGATCAGGACGACGCCGACCACCTGCGCACCGACCCGTTGCTCAAGCACGTCTGTGGCCGGTTGCCCCTGACTGGCCCAGACCTGGCCAGCCAGCCAACCTTCTCGCGCCTGGAAAACGCGATCAGTGCCCGCACCTGCTACCAGCTAGCCCAGGTGCTGGGCGCCGTTTACTTGCGCGAGCGGGAACGGGATGGGGTGCCAACGCACCTCATCCTCGACCTCGATGGCACCGACGATCCCACCCACGGCGGCCAGGAAGGCAGTGCCTATCATGGGTATTACCAGCAGCACCAGTACTTCCCGCTGCTCGTCTTCGATGGTGACACCGACCAGCTCATTACCGCCGTGCTGCGCCCCGGCACGGTCCACGCCAGCCATGGTGCGGTCGCTCTCCTCAAACGGGTCGTGGCCGCGCTGCGGGCACGCTGGCCGGCGGTGACGCTGGAACTGCGCGCCGACAGCGGCTTTGCGATCCCGGCGCTCTATGCCTGGTGCGAGGCGGAAGCAATCACCTACACGATCGGGCTGGCGGCGAACGCGCGGCTCCAGCGAGCCGTCGCCCCGCTCCAGGCCGCGGCCGAACGCCAATCGGCCGCACAGGATGGCGCCAAGGTCCGGCTCCTTGGGGAGACGACGCATCAGGCGGACTCCTGGCCGCACCCCCGGCGGGTGGTGATGAAAGCCGAGGTCCTGCCGAAGGGCACCAATACCCGCTTCGTCGTCACCACCCGCACCGATGAGCCCACCACCGTCTACGACTAGTATGTCGGTCGGGGCGCGAGCGAGAACTGGGTCAAGGACCTCAAGGCAGGCTGTTTCGCTGACCGGCTCAGTTGCCATGGATTCTGGGCCAATCAGTTCCGGTTGCTGCTCCATGCCGCCGCCTACTGGCTGCTCGACACCCTGCGCCGGTGGCTGACGACCGTGGGCGTGGACCGGTTGACGCTGGATCGGGTCCGGCTGCGCCTGATCAAGATCGGCGGCTGGGTGGGCGAACGCCGGGATCGGGTCCGACTGCGCTTGGCATCAAGTCATCCCAGCGAACCGTGGTGGCAGCTGCTCGCTGCCCGACCCAGCCGCTTATGAATAATCCGGGCTAGCCCACGTCATGTCGAGCGCAGCGAAGCGATAGTCGAGACATCTCCGGCCGTGGCCTCGTTCATGCCGCCATTCACTGCGGCGAAGAGGTTCCTCGACTCCGATCGGGAAACCGTGGTGAGGCAATTGGCTGAACCGCAACTCCGCTACGCGCCTGAATGGTGAGTACTGTAAATTCCCCGGTATTCCTCGGGCAGCATCGCCGCGACCCGCTCCATGGCCATGTTGACTGCCTCTTCCGCCGACATCCGCTTGCCGTCGGGCTTTAGCTCCAGCATGAACGGCTCGCCAAAGGTGATCGTCACACCTTTTCGGCGTTCCACCCGTTTGCGCTCGCCCTTGAACTGCTTGGCGCCATTGAACGGGATCCGTTCCGACCCCACGATCGCCACTGGCAAAATCGGCGCATTGCCCCGCAGGGCGATGAGTCCCGCCCCCGGCAAGGCTCGCTCGATCGTGCGGCTCACACTCCGTGTACCCTCGGGAAACATGCCGACCGCAATTTCCTGTTTTACGTGCGCGGCGGCCATCTGGATTGCCTTGCGGTCAGCCTTGCCCCGATCGACCGGAAATCCTCCGCCAAACCTGATGATCCGGCCAATGAGCGGAACAGTCATGAGTTCCTTTTTGGCCATGAAGTGGACCGGCCGGGGGCAAGCCACCGACACCAGCAACGGGTCCGCATTGTGGAGGTGATTGGACACGACAATCAAGGGCCCTTTGGCTGGGACGTTGTTGAGGCCGTGGATTTTCATGCCCAACAAGATCCGGCAGAGAACCAGCAGCACCCCCCTGAGCACCGTAAAGCCGCGCCCTCGGAGCTTCCCTGCCATCAGGTCGTCATGTGTGCCTGATGGCTTCACCTGGCTACCCACCGTTGACTCCAGCCTGCTGCCAGGTTGACTCCGCGAGCTGTTGAATTTCGCTCACGATGTTCTCGATCGTCCGGTTGTCGGAGTCGACGACGACTGCATCGGTGGCTACCGCCAGGGGCGCGGTTTCGCGCCCGGCATCATAGGCATCGCGGGCCCTTAGATCGACGAGCACACGCTCGAGCGTTGCGTCGATACCGCGTCCCTGGAGCTCGGCAAGGCGCCGGCGCGCCCGTTCGGAAGCACTGGCATCCAGGTAGATCTTGATTCCTGCCTGTGGAATCACGACCGTCCCGATATCGCGACCGACCATCACCACCCGCACACCATCGGCGATGCTCCGCTGCGCTTCGAGCAGGGCTTCACGAACGGCCGGGTGCGCCGCGACTTGCGACACCTGAGCATCGACCTCCGGTGTCCGGATCGCCCACGTCACATCCTTGTCGTCCAGCAGCACATTGACCTGCCGTCCATCGTCGATCGACGCGGGCTGAATGTCGATACGCTGGCGGCGGGCCAGCTTGGCCAGGGACACAGCGTCGCCACCGGCAATGCCAGCGCGGATCGCGGCCAGCGTCACCGCCCGGTACAACGCGCCCGTATCGAAGAGCATCGCCCCGGTCCGATCCGCCAACAGGCGGGCCACCGTCGACTTACCGGCCGCCCCGGGACCGTCGATCGCGATGACTTGACGATGATCGAGCTGACTCATGCGGGCTCCCTGAACGGCGCGTGGTTTGAGGGCGACCGGACGCGGGTCGCGACTCACGGTTGGGACGGAATGGTGCCGGTGCCGACTCCTCTTCACCACCACTGTGGACAAAGCCACCAACCGGTTGCAACTGCAACGGGCGCCTGGCGTTGAGCTTTTCCGCATCTCCGGCCGGCAACCCGACCGCTTCGAACAACTGGCCGAGTTCGCCCGGGGTCAGGTCGCGCCACGATCCTGGAGGTATACCTTGCATCATGAGCGGTCCCAGCCGGACGCGCCGCAATTTCAGGACGTTGATGCCAACCGTTTCCATCATGTTGCGGACCACGTGATAGAGCCCTTCGTGCAGCACGATCTTGATAATGATGCCCTCGCGTGTCGTCCGCATCAGGCGGCATTCGTCTGGCTCGACGAGGCGGCCATTGACCCAGATGCCATCGTTCAGTTTGAGCAGTTGCATATCCGTCGGCCGCTTGTCGGTGATAACGTGATATTCCTTGGTCAACCCATATCGCGGATGCGTGACCCGGTTGGCGACGGCGCCATCGTTGGTCAAGAGCAGGAGGCCCTGCGTCTCGCGATCGAGCCGCCCTACGGGATAGACCCGCTCCGGGACTTCGACAAGGTCCATGACGGTCCAGCGCTGCCGTTCATCCTTGACCGTGGTAATGAAGCCGCTTGGCTTGTTCAATATGATGAATCTTGGGCGCTGACGTTGCAGGATGCGGCCATCCACCCGGATCTCATCCTGCACCGAATCGACCCGTGTTCCCAGTTCCGTGATGACCTTGCCGTTGACCGAGATCCGGCCGGCCGTGATGAGTTCCTCGGAAGCACGGCGGCTGGCGACGCCGCGCGAGGCGAGCACCCGCTGCAACCGCTCACCGGCTGGCTGTGACTCGTTGTGGTCAATTTTAGGCTTCGCTTTGGGCATTCTTACCGTCCTGGATCGCCAGCAATCGAGGCCGACTGCGCGGTGGTGTAGTAGACGGGAACGCTCCCCACCTGTTCCTGATCATAGTAGAGCCTCACCGCCCCGCCTTCGGCATCCGCCTCGGGCGCATTGCGGAGTACGAGCTGGTACGCAGGAGTAACCCCTGACGCCGGGTAGGGAATGGTCGGGGGGTCATAGAACTGCACCTGCCAGACCGCCATTTCCTCGGCCAGTCCAGGGAACGTGCCCTCGGCTCCGGGCGTGACCCAGGCGAATTGTTCGTCCATGCCGGTGAAGATGGCCCGCGCGTCGTTCCAGCGCTCGTCTGAACCTTCGACGATCATGCTGTCCTGGTATTCCAGATCGGCCCCCATAACGGCGGTGATCACCGTATTTGAGTCCCCGTTGACCTGCCGGGCGAGGACCACGCACCCTCCAGCGGCTTCGGTGGAACCAGTCTTGCCGCCGATCACGCCGAGTTGGCCGAGCAGCTGATTAGTGGTTTGCGACTGATAGTTGCGCGGCGTCGCGCCAACCGAATCGAACGAGTAGGCCGGCTCGGCCACGATCCCGGCGAGCCGCTCATTCTTCATCAGCTCCCCAAACAGGATCGCGATGTCCCGTGCGGTTGAGTAGGCGTTGACGGCATCAATGCCACTCGCGTTGGTGAACCGAGAGTTTTGGAGTCCAATATCGGCCGCGTAGTCGTTCATCACCTCGTAGAAGGCGTCGCGGGCCTCGTCAACGTCATTACACCCACACAGATCCAGCCCGACATGGCGGGCAAGCGCCATCGCCCCGTCGCTGCCCGATGGGATCAGCAACCCGTAGAGCAGGGTGCTGACCGTCAGGGTGTCGCCCGCCTGCAACTGCATGTTCGAGTAAACCGTTATATCGACCGTATCCGACTCGTCGATCAGCACCTGGTCCGCGGGGTCGCCATGTTGCATGACGACCAGCGCCGTGGCGACCTTGACCGTGCTACCGATCTGCATTCGCTCGTCGGGGTTCTTTTCGTACAGCGTGATGCCACTGGCCAGGTCGAACGAAAAGACGCTCTGGGCAGTGACGTCCGGCGACGCAATCGATGTTGAAGGGGCTGGGTCACCATAGGAGCCGGGAGCCCCAGCCGCGGGCATGAGGAGAACAAGGAGCATCGTGAACGCGGCGATAAGCGCCAGCATTGGTTGCCGGTTGGATCGAGGAAATCGAAACACGTGGGTCATCTCACAGGTAAAGCTCGGGTGACCGGCTTAGTCTTCACCAGTATAGAGCCCATCGCCGCCCGTCGGACCAGTGCTGGTCGTTCGACTAAGTGTCGCCCTTCCGGCATACGGTAGACTCGTTGGCAGGCGACGGGACGTGCGACCCTTCAACAATGAGATGTCGCCAGCGTATGTATGTCGAGGATCGAGTGGAATCAATCAATGGGTTGCCGGAGCCTGTCCTTCAATCGGCGAGACCGATTCGACTGGCGGCGATAGGTGACCTTCACTTGCGTACGAATATTCCACAGCAGCTGGCGGACGATCTCATCGCCATCGATGGCGCCGCCGATCTATTGGTTATTACCGGAGACCTCACCGAGGGCGGCAAGATTCCCGAAGTCGAGCTCGCCCGGGAATTACTTTCCGGGATCCGGATACCGAAGGTCGCCGTGCTGGGCAACCATGATCGGCGCGGGATCCGGCGCAAGGCGATGCGCATCGCGCTCGAATCGTCCGGCGTCACGCTGCTGGATGGCAACTCGCTGTCGATGACCTTCGACGACGGGCGCCGCCTGGGAATCGCTGGGGTTGGCGGGTACGGCGGTGGATTCTGGCCCGAAGAGGTACCGGATCTCGTCTCGGCCCGAATCAGCAAGGCGGTGGGCATCCGGGCGAGGCGCGAATCGCTCCGGTTGCAGAATGCGCTCGACGAACTTGTGCATCAACAAAACACCGCCAATATCGTGGTCATGCACTATTCACCGACGGTGTCGACCTTGGGAAATGAGCCGCTTATCAAATACTGGATGTTGGGAAACTCACTGCTGGGCAAGGTCATCGACGAGCATCGGGTCGATCTTGTCCTGCACGGTCATGCTCACCTCGGAAACCACATCGGCCAAACGCCGGGGGGCGTACCGGTTCGTAATGTGGCGGCACACGTTACGGGACGCCTCATGGTTTACGACGTACGTTCCGATCGTGATGTGCGGGAGGTTGCCCATGCGTGGTCGCCTGGAGCACCGATCATGGTCACCGCCGTGCCGGAGCGCCTGCGATGAAGGAGCGTGCCTTCGAAACGAGCGCCCGCGCAACGATCACGCCGGATCGCCGGTGGCGTCTCGACCTGATCCCGAATCCCCACGGACCGGTCGAAAGCGTCATCGACGCGATGTCGCGCTTCACTGGCTGGTCGTCGCCATCCGGAGATGGGGCGGAGACGTTGCGCGTGCGTCTCGCCGCCCGGGTGGGCGTTTCCTCGGACTGGATCGTGCTCGCGAACGGGATCGACGAACTCCACGCGATGATTGCGCAGTGGCGAAGCCATCACGGGCCAACCGTCGTGTTCCCGCCGAGCGACCCGATGCTCGAAGCCTGGCTTCGTCGCCACAGCGGCCAGGTCGAACAGGTGTGGCGGGGCAAGGGATTCGCGCTTCCGGTCGAGGCGGCTGCACGCAGCCTGCCACGCGGCGCGACGTCGGTCGTGCTCTCACCGAACGATCCGACCGGGACCGTCATGAGCGTCCAGGAGGCGGTGCGCCTTTCCCGGCAAAGCGCTTTGGTTGTGATCGACGAACGCCATGCCGCCTATAGCCCCCGGACCCTGGCGCCGCTGGTCAGGGAGTTCGACAACTTGGTCCTTCTGCAAACGTTCGAAACCTTTGCCTCGCTCACTGCATTTCCGCTTGCCTGGGCCGTCGCGCCGCCGAAGATTTCCCGGGAAATCGCTGGCCAGGGTCGCCCATCCGGTTTGGCCCAGGTATCAGTCGTTGCCGCCCTGGCGGCGCTGGAGGCCGAGGCGGAAATCACGGCGACTGTCCGCCGGGTCATGATCGAAAAGGGCCGGCTGTTCCGTCAGCTGCGCAAGCTCAACATGATCAGCCCGCCCTATCCTTCGTGGTCGAACTTCCTGCTCACCCGGATCGAGCGGGGGACCTCCGAGTATTTCATCCCGCGACTTCAGGAGCGGGGCATCACGGTGTTCGACGTCGAAAGCCCAACGCTACCCAATCACCTCCGGATCAGTGGCGTTTCGCAGGACGCCACGCTGGCGCTCAAACAGGCACTCATCGAGATCGCCCTTGACCTCTGACGAATCCCGCTTGTCGCCTTCTCGATCGGGAACCGTCTGCCATCGAGCCAAGCTCAGATGATCGCGATTCGATGGCCGTGGATGCTTTCCCGGATGAGGCAACGAATCGCGCATCAAGGGACGGCGGGTTATTGAGCCGCCTTCCCGGACGCAACGTCTTGTCCTGGCATGAACCGAGGAGCTACAGCGGCCGGTAGTACCTCATCAGTGGGAGCCCCGTATATCCGGCCTTTTCGTAGGATCGGCGCGCGGGAGCGTGTCCAGGGTCACCACCAGTGCCGACCACGGCGAGGGTCATTCCCTCCTCCCGAAAGCGTTTGATTGCGAAGTCATTGAGCTCCGCGCCAATGCCACGATGCTGGAATTTAGGATGCACGGCCAGCATGTGGACTTCGCCCTCGAGCGTCTGTCGGTTGACTTCCCACACAATAAATCCTGCGGGTGCACCATCGGCTTCGGTGACCCATGTCTCGGTTTTGACGTCTTCGCACATCTCCTTGACCGCTGTCCGCTGGGCAGTTTTCCAATCGGGGTAGATCCGGAGATAGATCTCCGTGCCGAGCACCTGCTCGAACGAATGAAAAACCGGCTCCCATGCCAGAAGGGAAAGCGTCTCTACGTCTGGCATGTCTCGTTGGTCAAAAGGCCGAATCATCATGGCGACCAAGCTCCTTTGCATGGAGGGGCGTGCAAGGTGACATTTAGCCGAACCGACTTCCGCCACCTCGGTGAGTGTTCCATCGGTGCTCGAAGCTCGTCTCCATTCGCGATGTGCTTGACCGGCGGGCAGTCGCACCACGGAGATTTACTGGAGGGGGGCAGCATAGCCTGCCAGACCCACGGGTTGAGCATTGTGAATTGGTGATCACCTCGACCAAACCGGCTCGCGACCAGGCCAGAGGGTCGTCCTGGATATGTTGGAGATTGGTCAATCGGCTAGCGCCTGCCTCTGCGCCGCAAAGAGCTCGGTCAGTCCGCCATTCGCGAGATCGAGCATTGCCTGCAACACCTCGGGCGAGAATGGCTCATGTTCGGCGGTGCCCTGGACTTCGACGAACGCGTTCTTGTCGGTCATCACGACATTCATATCGACATCGGCCTTCGAGTCCTCGCTGTAGTCGAGGTCGAGGATCGGGATACCGCGAAGCACCCCGACACTGACTGCGGCGACCGCCGACTTCAGGGGCTGCTTCCGCACCTTGCCCTCAGCCACCAGTTTCTGGCAGGCGAGGGCGAGGGCGACGTACGCTCCGGTGATCGACGCGCAGCGTGTTCCGCCATCGGCGCGGATTACGTCGCAATCGAGGATGACCTGCCGTTCACCAAGCAAGCTCATGTCGCACACCGCCCGCAACGACCGGCCGATCAATCGCTGGATTTCGACGGTCCGACCACCCTGCTTGCCCCGGGTCGCCTCCCGCTCGATCCGTCGTGGGCTCGATCGGGGTAGCATCGCGTACTCGGCCGTGACCCAGCCTTTCCCCTTGCCCTTCATCCAACGGGGCACTTCTTCCTGCACGGTGGCCGCGCAAAGCACGTGGGTATCGCCAATCCGGATCAACGCGGAGCCCTCGGCGTAGGGTGCCTCGTTCAGAATGATTTCCACAGGCCTGAGTTCGCTGACAGATCGATCGTACGACCGTCGCATCGGTACGGTGATGGTCATTGCTGCCTCGCGACTGGTTTAGCCGAGCGCGGGCGGACAGAAGGTCCGCAACCGTACGTGGCGTGCTGATGGTTGGCCGTACCCCTCGTAACGTGACCCGCTGAGCCCGAGACTTCGCCCAGCCGTCACTTCGAGCAAGCTCAAAATGACAGCTGGGGAAGTACCACTTTGGCGGCCAAACTCATCAAAGGTCGGTGTGGGTCAGTCGCGTGTTTGCGTGCGCGTCTCCGGGGTCGATTCGTGGTAGATCTCCCGGATCCGTTCGAGCCGCTCAGCCAGGGTCCGCTCGAAGCCGCGATCGACCGGCGCGTAATAGGACCGGCCTTTCAGGTTCTCGGGGAGATTCTGCTGGCCCACCACACCGTCATCGAAGTCGTGGGCATATTTGTACCCCTCGCCATACCCGAGATCCTTCATCAGGCGGGTCGGGGCGTTCCTGAGATGAATGGGCACCGGATCGTTGCGTGTTCGGGTCACGTCGTCCCGCGCCTGACCATAGGCGACATAAATCGCATTACTCTTCGGCGCGAGCGCCAGGTAGACCGTGAGTTCGGCGAGGGCGAGGGCACCCTCCGGCATACCGATAAAATGCACCGCCTGTTGAGCCGCCATCGCCAGCTCCAGCGCCTGGGGGTCGGCCAGCCCCACATCCTCTGAAGCAAAGCGCACCAACCGCCGGGCGACATAGAGCGGATCGTCACCGCGCTCGAGCATGCGGGCCAGCCAGTACAGGGCCGCGTCGGAGTCGGAACCACGAATCGACTTGTGCAACGCGGAAATGGTGTCGTAGTGGTCGTCGCCATCCTTGTCGTAGGTGCCAGCCCGTCGCTGGGCTGCGTCCTGTACGAGTGCAGCCGTGATGGCGCGATCCCCGCCGACGCCGGCTGAGGCCACCTCGAGCGTGTTCAGGGCGAAACGGGCATCTCCGTTCGCCAGGTTGGCGAGCAGGTCGAGCCCGTCGTCGTCGATGGTCAGCCCGTCAAGACCGAGGCCCCGCTCGTTGTCGACGAGTGCCCGCGAGACAATCGTCTTCACGTCGTCGTCGGTCAGCGCCTGCAACGTAATGACGCGGGAACGGGAGAGCAACGGCGCGTTGACCTCGAACGAGGGGTTCTCCGTGGTGGCGCCGATCAGGATCACCGTGCCGTCCTCGACGTAGGGCAGGATCGCATCTTGCTGCGCCTTGTTGAAGCGGTGGATCTCATCGATGAACAACACCGAACGAGTGCTGTTCATGCCCAGGCGGTCACGGGCCTCGGCAATTGCCTTTCGCAAGTCGGCGACGCCCGACGACACCGCGCTGACCGATGCGAACGTGGCCCGAGTCGTTGCGGCGATGATCTGGGCCAGCGTGGTCTTCCCGGAGCCGGGTGGCCCCCAGAGCACCACCGAGGACAACCTGTCCGCCTCGATCGCTTTGCGCAGCAACGTTCCTGGCCCAACCACGTGCTCCTGCCCAACAAGCTCGTCGAGCGTGCGCGGGCGCATCCGGGCCGCCAGTGGGCCACGGGCCGCCAACTGTTGCCGCCGGTTGGATTCGAACATATCCATATGGGCGATTAGCCGTTCCCCAGCGATTCGAGTTCTTCGAGTTCGTTGTCAAGGGTATCGATGTAGGCGATCAATTCGTCCCGCGTCTTGATCCCCAGCTCGTCGAGCGTCTCGAGGATGCTGTAGAGATCTTCAAGGCTATCATACAGCGCCAGGAGCGTTTCGTTGCCGGCGCCCTTGTTCCCCTTTTGCTTCCCACCACTGTTTCGTGCATTGTCGGTCATAGGGTTGAGTCGTTCCCCTCACATTCAACGTGTACCAATCGAACGCACCGTGCTACGCCAGCACGGCAAGCAGCAGCAGGAAAAGGCTCCCTACCCCCCCAAATTCGAGAAGGTCCCGGGTGCTTACCGTCCGCTTCTGGGCCCGCACGAGCAACAAGCCGGCCGCAACGTAGAACACCACCAGGAGGACTGCCCCTCCGGTCCAGCCGTAGGTTGGCCACCAGTTGAGTGCCACCATGACCTGAGCGAGGACCCACCCGCCAATAAGGGCATAGAAGACGCGTTGCGGCGGAGCCATGCCCCCGCGCTCAAGCGTTTCCAGGATCAGGATAGCCCCGATTATTCCGACCATCGGCGCCGCTACCCATGAATCCAGCTTGTTCAGGTAAACGGCACTGAACGCCAGGAACGCGATTCCGTGGACGACCAGCGTGTGAATAACCGATGCCACGCGAGTCGACTGCTCATCCGCCTCATCGAGCAAATCCCGCGACAGGAGGGCGCCCGCGATGCCGAAGAACGCGATCACCGGCCCAACCACCAGCATCGTCCGGTTGTGGAACGTGGCGACGAGCAGGATCGCGGCCAGCGTGGCCACGAAAGGCACCGCCCAGGCCGTCGCCATCGCGGTCGTCGGGCGCGGATGGCCAACGTCCTGGGCCGCCCGGACAGCGGTACGCTCCGCAAACTGCGCGCCACCAGTGGCAAGGATCATGGTGGCACCGGCGATGATCCAGAAAACCGAATCGGTATTCTCCAGAACCGGCGGGTCGGAACCGTCACCCACTCCAATCGAGATGATCGCGAGCAGGAGGATGGCGCCAGCGGTCAGGAGGCTGACGACAATACCCTGGCCGTAGGCCGGCTGGCGGGCATCGGCATTGGGAATACCCAGGCCGAAGACCTTGTGCTCGTTACCTACGGGCTCGCTAATGTCATCGAGGAGCGATTCGTCCACGTTGCGTGGCCTTCGCCGCGAACGCTGCTCGGTGTCGACGGTATCTCGCTGAGTCATCTCTCTGCCTTCGTCCCTGTCTTCTCCACCGACGATCCCAACCCTGAAGGATCACCGGAGATTCCCCCTCCAATCTCCCTGGATTGCCCAGCGCGCATCCGCAGCCAGGCAGCCTCAATCTCGGTGCTGGAGATCGCCCCTTCACGTATGACGTTGATGGTATCACCCTCGAGCCGGATAACGGTGGACGCCAGGCCCCCCTTAGCGATTCCGCCATCGAGGATTAATTCGAGTTCATCCGCCAGCGCAGGATCAATGTCGTCAGGCCGGCGTGCCGGTGATTGCCCGGACAGGTTGGCACTGGTAACGGCGATTGCGCCGCCACAGCGCTGGGCAAGGATCAGCGCCACCGAGTGATCGGGTACCCGGACGCCAACGGTGTTGTCGGCAGCCACAACGTGGGGCGGCAACCCGGGCCGGGCTGGCAGCGCGATCGTCAACGGTCCCGGCCAGAAGGCACTCGCCAACCGGAGCAACTCCGGATCAACGTGTTCCGTCACCCGGTCCAGTTCGGCGGGCGACGACACGAGCAGCGGCAGGGTGCTCTCCTTGTCACGATGCTTGATGCGGAAGATGCGTTCGAGCGCGTCGGGATAGTCGAGCGACGCTCCGATGCCATAGACCGTATCCGTCGGGAACGCAACGATTCCACCATGCTGCATGGCGGCAATTGCCTGTTCCAGCGCCCGGGGTTCTTCGAGCGTGAGCAACTTCATGGTCGTGGCGCCTTTCCGGAAGGACAATCGAGATCGTTAACCGATTCTACAGCCCGGACTTAAGCTGCGTCGCCAGCTGGGTGGTAATCCCTTCCACGGCCGTCAGATCCTCGATACTGGCTTCCTTGACGCCTTTCACCGATCCGAACGACTTGATCAGGGCTTTCTTCTTCTTGGGACCGATACCCGGGATATCATCCAGTTTCGAGTGGAAGGTCGCCTTCGAGCGTCGTGTCCGGTGGAAGGTGACGGCAAAGCGGTGCGCTTCATCGCGGATCCGCTGCACCAGGAACAGCGACTGAGCATCACGGGGCAGCATGATCGAGTCCTTGCGGCCTGGCAGGAAGATTTCCTCCTGCTCCTTGGCGAGACCGCAGATCGGCACGTCCATACCAACGTCCCTGAGGCCTGCGAGAGCGGCGTTGAGCTGTCCCTTGCCGCCATCGACGATCACGAGGTCCGGCAGCGTCGTCCACTTGCCGTCCTTTTCCTCATCGGCCTCAGCCGCCCGCTTGAACCGGCGCTTGATCACCTCGTTCATCATCGCGAAATCGTTGGCGCCGGTGATCGTCTTGATCGTGAACCGCCGGTATTCCTTTTTCGCGGGCCTGGCGTCCTGGAACACCACCATGCTGGCGACGGGGTTCGTGCCTTGCAGGTTGGAGATGTCGTAGCACTCGATCCGGCGCGGCAGACGAGGCAGGTCCAGCGCATCGGCGAGCTCCGACATCGCCGCCGTCATCTTCATGTCGTCGGAGAGGTGCTTCAGCCGTGATTGTTCGAGGTTTTCCTCGGCACTCTTGGCGACCATCTCGACCAGTCCCCGGTTGTCACCGCGCTGGGGTACCGAAATCTCGACCTTCGATCCGCGCAGGTTGTTTAGCCATTCACTCACGATCGGCGTTTCGTCGGCTGGCAGCGCGTGCTGCAGCATCAGCCGGGGCGGAATGACCGCCGCGTCGGCGTAAAACTGGCTGATGAAGCTGGAAACGATCTCGCCCGGCTCATCGTTGACCGTGGCCTGCATCGGGAAGAATTCGAGACCGATGATCTTGCCGTTGCGCAGAAAGCCAACCTGCACCGCGGCGTCGCCGCCGACGCCGTGGGCGAGGGCGATGATGTCGGCGGTCGTACCCCGGGCGCTCACGATCTTCTGGCGTTCGAGCACGTGGGTTATGGCATTGAGCCGGTCGCGCAATTCGGCCGCGCGCTCGAAGTTCCAGGCTTCGGATGCCTGCTCCATCTCCTCCTCGATCCCACCGGTGATCTCGTCACCGCGACCGGAAAGAAAGAGCGACGCGCCGTGGATCGACTTCATGTAGGTCTCCCGGTCCACCATCGAGATGCAGGGCGCGGTGCACTGGTGCATGTGGTAGTACAGGCAGACATCGTCGTGCCCAGTGATCTTCTTGTCGCACTTGCGGTAGGGGAAGAGGCGGTTCAGGAGATTGATCGTTTTATAGGCGGCCCCGGCCGATGTGTAGGGACCGTAGTACTTGCTGCCGTCGTTGACGATCTGCCGGGTGCTGATCACCCGGGGCCATTCCTCGTTCGTGATCCGGATGTAGGGGTAGGTTTTGCTGTCCTTGAGCATGACGTTGTATTTGGGAAGGTACTTTTTGATCAGCTCGTTCTCGAGGATCAGCGCTTCGGTCGGGGTATCGGTCCGGATCACGTCGAAGTCGGCGATGTGCAAGACTAGCTCCCGTGTCTTGGGATCACGGTGCCGGGTCGCCTGGAAGTAAGAGCGCACGCGGTTGCGCAGGGCCATCGCCTTGCCAACGTAGATGATCGTGCCCTCGGCGTCCTTCATCAGGTACACACCGGGAGCTAGGGCCAGAGCCGAGAGTCGTTTGCGAAAATCGGGGTGCTGATGCTTCGTATTCACCCTCCAAGTATAGCGAACCGATCATGTGTTCGCCTTCCGGCATACCTGCCCATCCTCCGGCAAGAACGCCCGATCCGGTTTGCCTTGAGCCATCCCGACCGGGCATCATTGCCTGAGCACGGATCGTCGCCCGGCCCGGTTTCGAGCCCGGCGCAATCCCTTCCAGGAACAGGACCAGACAACCATGACGTCGACTCCAGAGAATCTGTACGCGGCCTGGTGGCTGTTTAAACGAAGCGCAACGTGGGCGGAGGTGGCAGGCAGCAGCTACGGCGAAGCTGCTGGGGAGCTTGCCCACACCCTCGATCATCCAGCGGATGGGGTCGTCGTCCGCGGCGTCTACACCTCGCTCGGGTTGAGCGCCAGCGTCGACGTGATCGTCTGGGCGCACTCGCCCCGGCTAGATGCGCTCCAGAACCTTGCCCTGACGATCGACAAGACGTCGCTTGGGTCGCACCTCGATCTGAAGAACTGTTACATCGGGATCGGCGGCATGTCGCAGTACGACCCCACCCACGGCCCGGCCTTCGTCAAGGGACAACCAGCCAAGCGCTACCTCAGCGTCTATCCCTTCTCGAAGACGCCCGAATGGTTCTTGATCGACTACAAGGAACGGCAGCGGCTGATGATGGAACACGGGGTGATGGGCCGCGAATTCCCGGATATCCTCACGAACACGGTCAACTCGTTCGGCATCCAGGACCAGGAGTTCGTGGTCGCTCTCGAAGATGACGACCCCGAGCAGATCATCAAGATGGTCCAGCGGCTCCGCGCGGCGGAAGTCCGCAAGTGGACCGCCCTCGACACACCGATCTTCTTCGGCGACCGCAAGCCCGCCGCCGAGGTGCTGAACGACCTTCGAGGCCGCTGACGAGCCAACCTGCCCGGTAGGGGCGGACCTTGTGTCCGCCCGCTTCCAACGTCGCCGAGGTCAGCCCCGCCCGCGTGTGGTCGCCCGTCCGGAGACCGACTTCGTCGGATGCGCTATCGCTTCGCTGCGCGCGGTATCCAGCAGGGCCGTTGTTTCGCTGACGCTCAACATGACGGTCAAGGAGAGACGTCCACCGGCGCCTGTCCGGTTTCGGCGGCGATCCGGGCCAGTTCGTCCTCCAGCGCCTCCAACTCCTCGCCGCCAGCCATCATCGACTCGATCTCCTCGCGGCTGACCTCGTCCTTCGTGAACGTGCCGTAGCTGCGGCCCCGGTTGAGCACGGTAAACCGGTCCCCGACCGGGTAAGCATGATGCACGTTATGCGTGATGAAGATCACCCCTAGGCCCCGCGCTCGGGCCTGGGCGATGTACCGCAGCACGACGGCCGCTTCCTTGACTCCGAGCGCGGCCGTTGGTTCGTCGAGGATCAGCACCCGCGCCCCGAAATACACGGCGCGGGCGATCGCCACCGATTGCCGCTCCCCGCCGGAGAGGGTGCCAACTGGCTGCGACGTATCGCGGATCGAAATCCCCATCTTGCTCAGTTCTTCCCGCGTCAGCCGGTCCGCGGTTTGCGCATCGTAGCGGCGAACCGGCCCGATGCGTTTCGTCGGCTCGGAGCCGAGGAAGAAATTACGCGAGACACTCATCAACGGAATCATCGCGAGATCCTGGTAGACCGTTGCAATCCCGTTGCGCAACGCCTCCCTCGGTGACCTGAACCGAACCGCCTGGCCATCAAGCAGGTACTCGCCCTCATCGGGCGGGAACACCCCGGCCAGAATTTTGATCAGGGTCGATTTACCCGCGCCGTTGTCGCCGAGCAGGCACATCACCTCGCCCGCATGCAGCGTCATCGAGATTTCGCGCAGGGCGTGAACCTGACCGAAATATTTGGTGACGTTCTGGATGTCGATCAGCGGTTGTCCAGTCGTCATCGTCGTGACTCCATGGCCCGGTTCCGCACGAACCGGTTGATCAGCACCGCGATCAGCAGCATGCCGCCGAGGAAGACCTGGAACCAGTCGGCGTCGACCCCGGCGTAGACGATGCCCTGGCGGACCATGCCGAAGATCAGGGCGCCCAGCGCCGCGCCGATCGCCGAGCCATACCCGCCGGTGAGCAACGTGCCACCGATCACGACGGCGATGATCGCGTAAAACTCCTGCTGCTGCCCCCGCAGCACGTCGGCGCCGGTCGAGCCGATTACCTGGATGATCGCGACCAGGCAGCCGGCCAGCGCGGTCAGGATGAACAGCGTCACCTTGACCCGGAAGACGGGGACGCCGAGGTTGCGCGCGGCATGCTCGTTACCCCCGACGCCGAAGATCCAGTTCCCGAACGATGTCCGCAACAGGAGCCAGGTCGCCGCCGCGATCAGGCCGAACCACCAGGCGATGGAAATCGGAAACCCGGTCGACCCGATCTCGATCCGCGAGCCGAACACCTTCTGGGCGAGATCGTACCCCGCCACGTCGCGCATGCCGCCGATTTGTGTCCGGCCCGTGATGAGCCGGGTGACGGCGATCGTCAGGCCCCGGACAATGAACAACATGGCGAGCGTGATAATGAACGAGGGCAGGCCGGTCCTGAGCACGAGCACCCCGTTGATGAACCCGATTCCGACGCTGGCCGCCATTGCGACGACGATCGCCGGCCAGATATTCCAGCCGTACTCGACCGTGAGCAACGCCAGGATCATGCCGGACGCGCCAATCACCGATCCGATCGACAGGTCGAACTCGCCGCCAATCATGAGCAGCGATACCGCCACCGCCAGAATGCCGAGCTGGGCCGACACTTCCAGGTAACTGGCGGTGCCGCCCGGCGTCAGGAAACCGGTATCCCCGGCGACGATGGCGAAGTAAAGCCAGATGACCGCCGCCCCGACCACTGCACCCATTTCTGGCCGCACCAGGAGCCGGCTCATCCGGTTCGAGCCCACGAGCCGGTCGTCATCGGCGCTGCCCGGTGGCTGAGCCGTCTCGGCATTAGTGGTGGCCATCGATGTCACCTCAGCGATGCGAAGGCGCGAAGCCTCCATATCGTCAGTCTGAGCGTTAGCGAAGAGTCCCCTCGCTAAGCGATTTGGCCGAAGGCCAACTCTGGGCAACGACACCGTGGGCGCCGGCTGCGCCGTTGAGTGCTATCGCCACGCTGCACGGGGGATCCTTCGCTACACTCAGGAAGATGGGAGGATGAGGACCTAACGCTACCGCGTACCCTCTTCAGTCAGCTCGATCACCTGATCGACGTTCTCGGCGGTCACGAAGCCCGGGCCTGTCATCAACACCGGATTCGCGATCGTGTTCGCGTTCGTGGCGTAGAGCTTGAGGAGCACGATCGGGAGGTACCCCTGCAGGTATTGCTGCTGATCGATCGCGAACAGCATCGTGCCGTCCTGGATGGCTGTCAGCACTTCGGGCGAGAGATCGAATGTGGCAATCTGGACCGCGTCGGTTTTGCCCGCATTGGCAATCGCCATCAGCGCCGGGGCCGCACCGGTTGGCCCAAGGGCCAGGATCCCGTTGACCTCGGCATTTGCAGTCATGGCCGCTTCGATCCGCTGCTGCGCTTCCGTCGGATTGTTCAGATCCACCACCAGCTGCTCGACCGTGCCACCAGTCTCGGTCAACGCATCGGTAAAGCCCTGGCACCGCGCTTCGAGTCCGGCGTTGCCAGCTTCCTGGATCAGGCAGATCGCGTTGGTCACACCCGCTTCGGCCATGCGCTCGCCGCCGCCGAACCCGGCTTCGTACTCGGTCTGGCCCACATGCACCAGCACGCCCAAAGCTTCGGCGACATCCGACCCCGAGTTCATCGAGATGACCGGGATTCCGGCCTCGATCGCCCGTTCGATCGCAGGCGTGAGCGCCTCGGCGTCCGGAATCGACACCACCAGGCCGTCCGGTTCGGAGGCGACCGCGGCGTCGATCAGTTGCGACATCTCAACCATATTGTAGGTGCTTGGCGCCTGGTATTCGACGGTCACGCCGAGATCGGTGGCGGCGGCATCGGTCCCACGCTGAACCACCGACCAAAAGGGGTCCGACGCCTGGCCGTGCGAAACAACGACGAAGCGAAGCTCTTCAGCATCCTGGGCGACGGACGATTGAACGAGTCCAAATCCTCCGGAAACGAGTACCAGGCAGGCAACGATGACATACCGGAACTGACGACTCATGGCTTTTCCCCAATCGCAAGAACGAATCGGCGACGCATGCCTGGCAGAACCACGACGAGCCCGCGGGCGATGCGAAACGTGGAGCCCCTCAACAACCTCCTCCCTGATTCTTCACAGTTTGATCGACGTTCGAGGGTTCACCTCGGGATCGCAACGGTAAGAGCCGGGCGGGTTATGCATCAACCCGGCTCCGGACGTTTTGGCTGTCCGGCGGTCGTACCCTGATCGATAGCGTTGACTGTGCGTAACGTGGAGCCATCATACTCCAAGGCTCGCGTGCAATGCATACGCCCCCAACTCCGGGACGAACAATGCCCGTCCCGGAGACATCCGGGACGGGCGTTGCTTGCGAAAAGCAATCGGCTACATCATCGAGCTGACTTCGCCCTTCATGCTGTCCATAAGCTCATCCTGGTTGTTGAAGGAATGCTTGCCCTTGGCGCCGACTGATTGAAGCACACCCTGGAGTTGCGCCGGGGCGCCGTTGCTCTTGATGATCCCCATAAGATCGTCGATACCGATCGGATACGTGACGCCTTCGAGGTACTTCTCGAAGCCGCCAAGGGAAAGGTCGCCCAGGTCGCCGCCACTCGTGCCGCCCAGCATATCCTTGATCTTGTCGAACATGATCTGTCCCCTTCCGTGTGCCGGATACTTTTGACGCCAAAACAAACTGGCTCCAAGCGTCCACGGTCGATCCAGTATGCCCATTTTACCATAACTCCTGGCATCGCGATAGATGCACCAGCAGGCAGTCGGTTGATAAACGAGCGTTCCGACGCGAAGCCGGACCATATTCTGGTCCGGCTTCGACATAAGGATTGAGCGCCAATGTTACACCTGCATTGGAAGCGCTTAGGCGATTGTGAAGACCTCGATCATGCTGAGCATCACGTGCGGCGTGCCACTCGGGTCGGGCATAAAGCAGATCATGGCGTAGGTACCAGTCGATTACTTCCCGAGCACCACGCCGGTACTTCAATCGCAGGTCGGGTGCCGGCTCCTTCAGCCAGGCGATGAGCTCCGCCAGGGGTGGATTTGTCGATTCGGGCCGCCGCTCGGGTGTGACCGGGTTTACGCCGCGGGAGTCGCACCTGGCGTTCCACCGTCACCGACGGTGAAAACCTCGGCCATTCCCAACATTAGGTGCGGCATCCCCGTTTCGGGGTCGAACACGAAGCAGATTGCGGCGTAGGTTCCTGGCTCCAGATCCACTTCGGTCCACGCCGTGGCGTCTGGCGAGAGCCATCCGACACCGCCAACTGGTTCGATATCGGCGAACGAGGGCCCACCCCCGACCGGCGTGGCATGCTCGTCCTCGCTCTCACTGCCGAAGAGCGCGATGATTTGCTCGGCTGTGGCTGGCACTGCCGAACGCACCAGCAGCAGTTCGTGCGGCACCTCGCCAACGTTCGTGACTTCCCAGACCTGGCGGCCAGAGTCGATGGCTTCCGGAAACTCGTAACCCATCTCGAACATGCGCACCGTTCCGTCCGCGGGCGGCTCTTGGACCGGGTCATGAGTGGCATCGGCGGCTACGACATCCAGGTGAATGGCGGAATCGTGAAGGACGAGGTGAGGACCCGCCACGAGGTCGACGACGGCGAATGAGGTGTGTCCCGGCAAGGTTTCACCGACGAAGCCGGGAAAATTGGCATTGAGGAACCAGGCGGGCGGCTCCATGGCCTCGGGGCCCAGGTCGGCCAACGCCTGATCGACTGTCAGGTCATTGGGCAAACGAAGCATGAAGGGATGCGTGGACTCCCGCCCCACGTTTTCGTAGACGATCAGCGTTCGCCCCGCGTTGACCTGCTCCGGCATCTCAACATTATCGTCCCCGGCCTTGATGTGGAGTTCGGCGTAACCCAGCCCAGACAAGAGTGATTTCGAGAATTC
>JALZMD010000185.1 GCA_030858375.1 Chloroflexota bacterium | reverse complement strand
GATCCCCGAAACCAGCGACCGCCCCTCGGGCGGAATCGACTCGTGCGTGTGGTCGAGAACGGCGAGATTCGTCTCCAGATCGTCGGTCGACGTCAGGTGCACGTACCAGTCGGCCGCGAACGCCGGGACAAACCGGAAGTGCCGTTCGTAGAAGGCGGCCGTTCCCGCGACATCGCCGGTCATCAGCACCGGGTAGTACGACGTGTTGCGCATGATCCATCTCCCTGGCTCGAATCGTGATAACTTACAGTCTGTATGTTTGTCAACGGCGTCAGAATGGAGACCCCGGATGAGCGAGCCAATGATCGAATCGAAGAACGCGGTCCGCTCGGAACGCACCCGGACCGCGCTCATCGCCGCCGCGCGCGACCTCTTCGCCACCGGCGGATACGCCGCCACATCGACCCCGGACATCGTGCGCGTGGCCAACGTCTCGCGCGGCGCCCTGTACCATCATTTCGCGGACAAGCTGAACCTCTTCCGGGCCGTCGTCGAAGCAGAGCAGGCCACCGTGGCACAGGAGGTCGACCGCCCCTCCCAGGAGGTGGACGATCCGGTCGCCGCAATCCGGCTCGGCGGCGAGGCTTTCCTGGAGGCGATGCGCGATCCGGGCCGCAGGCGCATCCTACTCATCGATGGCCCCGCTGTGCTCGGCGTGGCCGCGATGCGCGAGATCGACGCCCGGCACGCCGGCCGGACCCTGGTCGAAGGCGTCCAGACCGCGATCGCGGCGGGGCGGATGCGCTCGCTGCCACCGGTGGCGCTGGCGGCCCTGCTGAACGCCGCCTTCGACCGGGTCGCGGAAGCCGATGACGAGGGAGGCGAATACCGTGCGGCGCTCTGGGGCCTCATCGAGGGCCTGCGAACCGGTCCGGACGGAGCACGGTGAAGGTCATGCGCGACTCGTGGCAACGTCAGGAATAGGCGCCATCCGGGTGTTGGGCGGATTCGAGGACCGTTCGCCGGCGCTGCTGCCCAGCCAGCAGCATCGCCACGGTCGCGAGCATCGACATTGCCGCCATGGCCCAGAGCAGTGGGGTGTAGCTGCCGATCGCGCCGTAGGCCAGGCCGATGCCGATCGGTGCCAGCGAGCCAGCCAGGGTCAGGAACCCGGCAAGGGTGCCGCTGATCGCGCCGAAGTGGGTGCGGCCGTAGAAATCGGCGATCAACTGCGGTCGCATCAGGGTCACCGCCCCCCGTCCAGCGCCAAGCATGAGGACGGCGAGCAGGATACCCGGCCGCTCCTGCCAGCCGATCAGCACACCGAGCGCGATCGCCTGGAGCGCGAAGACCGAGGCGATCAACGTGACGGTGGAGACGTACTTCCCGAACATCGTCGCCAGGATGCGGGCGAACACCTGCGCGGCGCCGATCAGCCCGGCCGCTGCGGCGGCGAAGGCGGGGTCGTCGCCCCGGCCCGTGAGATACGGGATCAGGATCACGATCACGGCCACCCCGGCGAACGACTGGATCACGAACGACCCGGCCAGCCACCAAAACGTCTGGTCGCGCAGCACCCGCCGCAGGTCCATGCCCGGATGCGACAAGCGTGATCTGGCGCTCGGCTCGTCCTCACCCGAACGCTCCCCATCGACCATCAGCCCCAGATCTTCCGGACGGCGGCGCAGCACGAGCGCGTGCAGGGGAACCGTCAGCACCGCGAGGGTCGCGGCGAGGATAAGCACGGCATCTCGCCACGCGAAGCGTTCGAGCAACAAGCCGGACAGCGGCAGGAAGATCGTACTGGCGAACCCGGCGGCGATCGTCACCACCAGCATTGCCCGGCCACGGTCGCGGTCAAACCAGCGAGTGAGGGTGGCGAAGGCCGGTTCGTAGAGCGTGAGCGACATCGCGATCCCAATCCCCGCCCAGGTCAGGTAATACCCAATTACGCCTTCGACGCGGGACCAGGCGACGAGGCAGGTGACCCCGAGCAGGGATCCAGCGGTCATGAGCACACGCGGTCCGTGGCGATCCAGGAGCCGCCCCACCACCGGGGCCGACACGCCGGAGAGCAGCAGCGCCAGCGAGTAGGCGCCGGTCAGCAGCGCCAGCGACCAGCCGGTTTCTTCCTGCATCGGCACCAGGAACACGGCGAAGGCATAGTAGAGGATGCCCCACGAGACGGTTTCGGTGACCGCCAGCGTGGCCGCGATTCTCCACCCGTAGTAGCGCCATGCTGGAGCCGGGCCAGCGTTCACCCGCGCTGGCCCGAAGCGCCGCCGGGCAAATCGGCGAACGCATCGGGATCAGGCAGCGTGCCATCCAGCTTATCCCAGTTGCGGTCGGTGATCTCGGCGCTGTATTTGTGCGGAATGTAGGCCCGGTGCGCCATCACCTGCAACCCCAGGTGCATCAACTCACGCCCGTAGGGAATGTGCCGCAGGATGTTGGCAACGTGCACGTGCCGTTCGTGGGTAAAGTTCGGCATCCGGCCGGAGAGGAACAGGTCGATGACATTAGCGTACTGGCGCTCGATGCGGATCGATTCGAGGGTCCGCTTCGGTTTGCCGCTGGCGGTGAAGGTGGTCGTCACCCGGCCTGTCCTCCGGTCTCGATGTCGTGGGCGTAGTGGTCCGGCAGCCCGTCGGATTCGCGGATCGCCGCCGCCATGCTGACGATATCGTACGCCACGCGTTGGATCTCGGAAACCACCCTACCCGCTTCGTCGACCGTGAGCAGCACCCAGCCAGCGCGGGGATCGCCATCCTTCGGCTTGCCCACGCTGCCGGTGTTGACGAAGCGCACCCCTTCGATCGTCCGCGACCACGGGATGTGCGTGTGCCCGAAGACGAGCACGTCGCAAGCGGCGCTGCGGGCGATCCGCGCCAGCGAGGCGGGATCGCGATCGGCGAAGAGGTACTCGTTCATCCGGCGCGGGCTCCCGTGCACGAGCCGGATCCTGATGCCATTGACTTCCCGCCGCAGTTCCGGGACCAGCGACCGCAGCCACTGCTTGCGATCACCGGTGACCACTTCGCGGCTCCACAAGAGTGATTGCTGGCCACGCTCGCGCTCAAGTTCATCCCTGTAGGCGCAGCCGCAATCGTCACGGTCGAAGCCGACGCCGTCGTCGTAGTTACCCATGATCGTCGGGATCCCGCGCGAGCGGATCAGGTCGATCGTTTCATTGGGCCGCGCGCCGTACCCGA
>JALZMD010000154.1 GCA_030858375.1 Chloroflexota bacterium | reverse complement strand
ACCAACAGGGCAATGTAGGCTGGCGTTCCATGTGTCCGCCCGCTCAACAAGGGGATGGATTGGTGTCAGATCAGCGGATTCCGGTAGCGGTACTTGGGGCGACGGGTAACGTCGGGCAACGGTTCGTGCAATTGCTGGAAGACCATCCGTGGTTCCGGGTCGCGGAACTCGTGGCCTCGGAACGATCGGCCGGCAAGACCTATCGTGATGCCACCGACTGGCGACTTGGCGCCAGGATGCCGGAGGGTGTCGCCAGACTCACGGTGCTCGACTACCACGCCAATCTCCAAAGCCCGGTAGTCTTCTCCGGACTCCCGGGCGAGGTCGCTGGTGACATTGAGCAGCGATTGGCGAAAGCTGGCCATGCTGTGCTGAGCAACACCTCGACCCACCGGATGGAACCGGACATTCCGCTCCTGATTCCCGAGGTCAATCCGGACCACGTAGCGGCGATCGAGGCACAGAAGGCGAACCGGGGATGGTCGGGCTTCATTGCTACCAATCCCAACTGCTCCACGATCCACCTGGTGCTTGCGCTGAAGCCATTGCAGGATGCCTTCGGGATCGAAGGTGTCCTGGTTTCGACGCTTCAGGCGGTTTCCGGGGCAGGCTATCCCGGCGTGCCCTCCCTCGACATGATCGACAACGTCGTGCCCTACATCGGCGGCGAAGAAGAGAAGATGCAGTCCGAGAGCCAGAAGTTACTCGGCGGTTACTCGGCCAATGGCGGATTTGCTCCCGCCGATTTCGTGCTCAGCGCGCACTGCAACCGGGTGCCGGTCCGCGACGGTCACACCGAGTGCGTCTCGATCCGGCTTGGAAGTTCACCTTCACCGGACGAGGTCATCGCCGCCTTCGAATCGTTCCGGGGACGACCGCAGGAACTGGGTTTACCGAGTGCGCCGCCGCAACCGGTGATTGTCCGCCGCGAGCCGAATCGTCCGCAGCCCGCGTTCGACCGGGATGATGCCAATGGCATGGCCTCGATCGTCGGGCGCGTGCGCGAGTGCCCGCTGCTGGGCACAAAGTTCGTGGTGCTGGGCCATAACACGATCCGGGGCGCGGCCGGCGCCTCAATCCTCAACGCCGAGCTGTTCAAGGTCGAAGGTCTGCTGCCGGTGTAGCTGCCCAACAACACTCTTGACCATCCAGAAGCCAGATGTGGCGCGCCGTCACGCCCATCCCGGTTCCCGTTGAGTACCATGATTGCGATACGTTCGCGCGGTGCGGATGTTCGCGCCTGTGACCATGAAGGGACGATCGACGGATGGGTATCGGCAAGTCGGTAATCGGCAATCTTGTCAGGAGCGCCGCCATCGGCGTGGCTAGTGGCTATCTTTCGCAGACCGGGGCGGCAGCCGTGCTGATCAACACCCCGAACAACACGCTGCCCAAACCGCTTCGTTCGCCCTGGGTCAGGCGCCTCTCCTTGGCGAGCGCCGGCGGCGAAATGATCGCCAACGCCCACCTGTCTTTCCTGCCACGTCGAACAGCGCCCCAACCCCTCGGCGGGCGGATCGCATTCGGGGCGGGCAGCGCCGCGTTGCTGTCGTCAACCCAGGGACGGGGACTGGTGATACCGATCATTGCCGGCGGTGTTTCGGCGGCAGTGGCATCGAAGTTCGCGTCCGATTCGCGAGCGGCGCTTGCTCGATACGTTCCTGACCCGCTCGTCGGCTGGGCGGAGAACGCATTGGCGGTTGGATTGTCCGTCCTCGCCACGCGCCGGTAACTGGGGCGGCATTCGATTGCCGCCCCGCACCCGCTTAGCCGGGTCTATCGATTGAGGTCGTTGTTATCGAACGGTTCGGCCATTATCTCCTCCCAGCAGACCTCCGGGATGTCCCAATTGGCGAAGTCGATTGTTTGCTGGATCCGCTCGGGTCGGGTCATGCCCACGATCGTGTTCGTGATACGTGAATCGCGAAGCGAGAACTGCAGGGCCGCCGCCGCCAGGGGAACGCCGTGGCGGTCGCAAATGTCTTGGTAGCGAAACGCCTGGTCGACCGCGCCGCTTTCGGCCGTTTGGTAGGCGTAGCGTGGGTACTGCGCCGGACCCTTGGCCAGGATGCCGCTGCCGTAGGGAGCAGCGTTGAGCACCGCCAGGCCCTTTTCCGCCGCCAGCGTCAGGAGTGGGTCGGCGGCCCTATTTAAGAGCGTGTAGCGGTTGTGGGTGATGACGGCATCGAACACGCCTGATTCCACAAACCGGATCTCCATCTCTACTGGCCCGCCCGCGACGCCCAGATGCCCAATCAACCCCTCGTCCTTGAGGGCCTGCAAGGCTTCGACGGGACCGCCAGTCGCCCATGCTGCATCCCAGGCGATGCTTTCCGGATCGTGGAGAAAGACCAGGTCGACTCGGTCGACGCCCAGGTTTTCCAGGCTGCGGTGAAATCGCCGCTTGACCATCTCACCGGAGTAGACGCC
>JALZMD010000125.1 GCA_030858375.1 Chloroflexota bacterium | reverse complement strand
GGCTCGTTTCGGAGCCTCGCCCCGCGGAGCCGCAGCGGCGGGAGATATCGCTCCGCGACCACTAGTCACTGCCGCTCCCTGCGGAATGACGTTCTACCCCGGCTTTACCTGCGCCGCGAACGGCTGGTTGGCTGGATCGTTGGTGATATTCATCGCCTCAATCACGCCCCGGTCCGCCCACAATTCCGCTACATCCGCCGCCCTCGCGATCAGCGTTGGCAACGCGGCCTCCTCGTCCGGCGCAAATCGAGAGAGCACATGGGCCACCGTGGCATTCTTGCCGCGGCCGATGCCGACCCGGAGCCGCACGAAGTCCTGCGTCCCCAACGTCCCAATGATCGATTTCAGGCCGTTGTGTCCTCCGGCGCTGCCCCGCTGCCGAAGCCGCAGCTCGCCGAACGGAATGTCGAGGTCGTCAACCACGATCAGTACCTGGCTGAGATCCGGCTTGTACCACTGCACAGTCTCGCGCACGGTCTGGCCGCTCTCGTTCATGAACGTTTGTGGCTGCACAAGGATGAACTTGTTGCTGCCCCGGCGCGCCTCAGACACCTCGCCCTTGAACCGCTTTCGCGATTCGGGCGCATTCAAGCGGCGAGCCAGTTCGTCGATCACGAAGAACCCTGCGTTGTGCCGGGTATTGGCGTAGCGTTGGCCAGGATTGCCAAGGCCAATCACGAGCCGGGTGCGAGGATCTGCGGGCATGTCGGACGATTCCTCAAGGGTATCGGATAGGTCATCGGCGTTTCGCTGGAATATGGATTTCAGGAATTGCATGGCTCGGCGATCAGGTGCGCACCCAGGCGACGTTTCGGGCTCGAAATACCCATCCGGTCACGCTGCAGGTGCGCCGCGGACAGTCCCGTACCCGTATACTTCAGGGAACATTGTGCCACGGTGGCCGTGGTGATCGCTTTCAGTGAGGTTCTGGCCGCCACGGGGACGTCGTTACGAATCAGGTTCCAGGTGAGCGCCGCATGAATATCATGGGAATCGGTCCGCAGGAAATGATGGTCATCGCCGTGATCGCGCTGCTCGTCTTCGGGCCAGGGAAATTGCCGGAGGTTATGGGCCAGGCCGGCAAGCTCGTCCGCGACTTCCGCCGCATGTCGGCCGAGTTGAGCGGAGAGTTCGAGAAGACCATCGCCGAAGCCAAAGACATGACCAGCGGTCTCCAGGCCGAGCTCGGTGGAATGTCCAAGGAAGTCAATTCGATCACCAACAGCGTCAAAAAGGATCTGGGGCTCAAGAACTCTGGTGTCACGAGTCGTTCCAAGGGCGCGACCGGCAAGACCGGTACTGCCTCCAAGACGACATCGAGCTCAAAAGCCGGTTCGAAGACGGGCACGAGCAGCTCGACGACAAAGGCCGGTGCCAAGGCGGGAACGGCTACGACCGGCTCGAAAGCGACCACGAGCACCACGTCGACGACGAAAAGCACGGCCGCCAAAAAGCCGCCCACGCCGGTTGCATCCCGTGAGGACCCTTCAGCCGACATCTCGCTTTTCGAGCCCGCCGCGGTCGAGCGACCGAAACGGGTCCGCAAGGCGGTCCCATCGGTCATCAGCGACCCGACGCCCCGGCCCAGTGTTCACGCCAGCGACAGCCTTCCGATCGTCAGCGACGATGATGGCCTGGTCGCTGTTGCCGCGGGTGCGTCCGATGATGCCTTGAGCCGGTCCCGGCAGCGTCGCCGCACCGCTGGCTACGCCCGGCCGACGGCCTGACGAGGTCGCATGTCCATATCCCCCGCACCACTTGCAGACGCACCCAGCCTTCCGGGTACGGGCGCTGGCAACCAGCGTGACCTGATCGCGACAAGCGATGCACTCAGCGGTCGCTTCGGTTTCGATTTGTTCGCCGAGGACACGCAGACCCTCGCCCGCCGCGGCAGAATCCGGACGACACGGGGCGTTATCGAGACGCCGGTCTTCATGCCGGTCGGCACCCAGGCCACCATCAAGACACTCGACCCGATCGAAGTCGAAGCGACCGGCGCCCAGATCATCCTCGCCAACACGTACCACCTGATGCTTCGGCCCGGCGTCGACATCGTACGTGAGGCTGGTGGTCTCCACACCTTCATGGGCTGGCCGTGGCCGATCCTGACCGACAGCGGCGGATTCCAGGTCTTCAGCCTGGCTGCCAACAACAAGGTCACTGAACAAGGCGTAACCTTTGCCTCCCATATCGACGGCTCCCGCTGGACGATGACGCCGGAATCGGTCGTTGACCTCCAGCTCGGCTACGGCTCGGACATCATGATGCAGCTCGATCACGTCCTTGGTCTGCCCGCCGAACCAGTCGCCATCCGCGACGCTACCGAGCGCAGCGCCCGTTGGCTCGATCGCGCGGTCACGGCCTACGACAGACAGGGTGGACCAGACAGTCGTACCGTCCTGTTCGGAATCCAGCAGGGCGGCATGGATCGCGACCTCAGGGTCTGGAGTGCGCAACGCGTTGCCGAGGCAAACGTTGCTGGTTGTGCAATCGGCGGCCTGAGCGTCGGCGAGCCGAAACCGGTCATGGCCGAGATGCTCGAGATCTCCACGCCGCACCTGCCGCGCCACAAACCTCGCTACCTGATGGGTGTCGGCTCCCCCGAGGATCTCTGGCATGGGGTCGCCCGGGGCATCGATATGTTCGATTGCGTGCTCCCAACCCGGGCCGCCCGCAATGGCGGGCTCTACACCTCCGATGGCCGAATCACCATTACCAATGCCACCTTCAAGCGTCTACACGTTCCTGTGGACGAAACGTGCGACTGCCCGGCCTGCACCCGTTTCACCGCTTCGTACATCCATCATCTTTTCCGCGCTGGCGAGGTCTTTGGCCTCCGCCTCGCCTCCATGCATAACCTGCGCTTCCTGGCGCGGCAGATCGACGCGATCCGGGCGGCACTCGATGCCGGCACCTTCGCCGCCGCGCTCGCGAAGTTCGACGCCCGTTACCAACCGGTCGCCTCACGCGGGCGGGCGGGCGATCCTGGCGCGTTACGCGCTCAACCGGAGCGAGGATCCTGATGGCAAGGGAGCCGAAGCGGCGGCCGCCGTACCTGGAGCCAGAGTTGGACATTCCCAAGGGCGACGGCTGGTACCGACCCCAATTCGATCCGCAACGGGAGGGCGCGATTGCGGTCGGCATTGACGTGATCGAGATCGCCCGGATCCAGCGGACGTATGATGACTTCGGCGAGCGGTTCCTCAACCGCGTCTTCACCGAACGTGAACGCGAGCGCTACCGGGGCCGCGTCAACGAACTCGCCGCCCGCTTTGCCGCCAAGGAGGCCACCTCAAAGGCGCTCGGTACGGGGATCGTCGGTATTCGTTGGCGGGAAATGGAAGTGCTGCCGAACCGGCGCGGCAAACCGGTGCTGATCCTGCACGGCCAGGCGGCCGAGCGCGCGCGTCTCCTGGGCCTGACCGATTTCAGCGTGTCGCTGACGCACTCCCGGACCGACGCGATGGCGTTCGTCGTCGCCGTCAACCGCGTCGGTCCGGAGGCCGCCCTGACGCTCGGCGACTCAGATGATCGTTCGTAGGGTAGCCGTCCCGAGCCGGCGATGGCAGCGAAACGGGTCATCTCGGTCCGAAAACTGTCGAATCGAGTCTATCCGGTAGGGCAGCACCTTGTGTGCTCCCGCTTCTCCGCAAACCGCAATTCGATTGACCGTCCTGATCGACAATCTACGATTGAACTCGTGGTCCCTTGACCACCGAACGCAAGAGGCGTGAACAACATGGTTGACACACAACACCGAATCATTGACGAGTCGTACGCACGAGACCTGCTTCCGGTCCGTGGCGTCGAAGCGCACAAGTGGGATGTCGGTGGCGTCATCGTTGTCGCCGGCTCGCCCGCCTACCCTGGCGCCGCGCTGCTCACCAGCCGTGCGGCCGGGCGCTCCGGCGCCGGGATCGTCCAGCTTGCGGCCGGCCGGGGGGTGATCGCCATGATCGCCGCGGGGATTCCTGAGGTCGCCTACATTCCAATGCCGGAAACGGAATCCTCGAGTGGGGCCCGCAAGGCGTCCGAATCGATCCGCGCACACCTCGGCCGGGCGACCGCGATCGTAATTGGGCCGGGTTTGGGCGCCGACGAGGCCAGCGATAATCTGCTCAGCAGTCTCTTCGGCTTCGGTGGGGGATCGGAATCGGTCCGTGGCCGGATGGGCTTCGGTGGCGAGGAATTGACGACACGAACCAGGGACGTCACAACCGCGACGATTTTCAGCGACAACAACGTGAACGTGGTGCTGGATGCCGATGGCCTAAACTGGCTGGCCCGGCAGGACCAGTGGTGGGAGAAAGTTCCAGCCCAGCGCCTGGTCCTGACGCCGCACCCTGGCGAGATGGCCCGTCTGCTGGACCGCCCGGTCGAGGAAATCACCGCCGACCCCCTTGGCGTGGCGGCAGAAGCCGCCACCCGCTGGTCGCAAACCATCCTGCTCAAGGGTGGGAACGCGGTGGTTACCAACGGCGAAACGACGCTCGTCGCCGATCTTGCGGCGGCGTCGCTGGCGACCGCCGGCTCAGGCGATGTCCTCGCTGGGGTAGTGGGCGGCCTGCTTGCCCAGACCCGGTCGCTGCTCGATTCGGCCGCGCTCGCCATTTACGTCGGGCCACGTGCCGCCCTCCGCGTCGAAGACCGCTTTGGGGTGCTCGGGGTCGTGGCTTCGGACCTGCCGGATGCTATTGCCAATGAACTCGCGCTTCTGACCGCCTGACCGCGGTCACCGACAACGCTTAGGGAACAGGGGAGAATTTCATGGCTGACAACACCAGAAACGAACAGGCCGAGGATCCTGGTGATCCGCTGGTCACGCACATCATGCGCACGGACGTACCCGTGATTGGACCGGATGCCTCGATCGGCGAAACCGCCCGGATCCTCGTCCAGTACGGCGTGCCCGGGGTCGCCGTGGTCGAGCACGCCAAGATCATCGGCATCATCACCGAAGCCGACATCATCACCCGCGAGGCTGAAGTCGAGGTGCCGACCGCGGTGCCGTTCCTTGATGCCATTTTCATGGCCGATGCCGGTCCCGATTTCGATGACGAAATCCGCAAAGTGACTGCCGTCAACGCCCGTCAGCTCATGACCTCACCAGTGATCAGCATCCGCTCGACCGCCACCCTCACCGAGGTTGCAACGCTCATGGTCGATCGCCGCATCAACCCGATCCCAGTGCTGAACGAGCAGATGCAGGTCGTTGGCCTCGTGTCGCGGTCCGACCTGGTGAAGATCATTTCCGCCCTCGAGAACCAATCCTGACATGGGTACCGCCCCGTCCCGCAGAATTCAGGACATTGCCGCTGCGTGGTCCGGGCGGTCGGCTTTCGCGATCGTCGATCTCGACGCACTCGCCCTGAATGTGGAAACCCTCCGTTCCCACGTCGGCCCTGGCGTGCAACTCATGGCGGTCGTCAAGGCCAACGGCTACGGTCATGGCGCCGTGCCGGTTGCCCGCACCGCGATCGAGGCCGGCGCATCCTCCCTGGCGGTAGCCACGGTTGACGAGGGCGCCCAGTTGCGTCGAGCAGGACTCGATGTACCAATCCTGGTCTTTGGCGCCGTCGGCGATCACGAGCGTGCCGAGGCCATCGGCCAGCGCCTCAGCCTCGTCGTCACCAATGGGGAGTTCGCCCGGGCGCTCGCCGCCGATGCGGCAGCGTCCATGACCAGGGAACCAGTGTCAGTCCACGTCAAAATCGATACCGGCATGCGCCGCTTCGGCGCCCTGCCCGCCGAAGCCGCGGACCTCATCCGAACCATTGGCTCACTGGAAAAGCTCCGGCTCGACGGCATCATGACCCACCTCGCCAGCGCCGATGCCTCAGAGCCGGAGTCGGCGGCCAAACAGGTCGCCACCTTTGATCGCTGCCTGAGGGACCTGGATGTAGGCAATGCTGGCCCGCCACTGCGGCACATTGCCAACAGCGCCGCCACCCTCCGCTTTCCCGCGTATCACCGGGATATGGTCCGGGTCGGTATCGCGATCTACGGGCTCGTCCC
>JALZMD010000090.1 GCA_030858375.1 Chloroflexota bacterium | reverse complement strand
GCTGGGGCAACATGCTTAACGGCGCGCAGTCGATCACGATCCTGGAGCAGATGCCGTGGCTCTGGATCCCGCCGGGCGTGATGATCGTGCTGGCCGTGCTTTCGATCAACTTCGTGGGCGACGGTCTCCGCGACGCTCTCGACCCCCGCTCCCGGAAGTAGCGCCAGGCCGATCCGGCAACCGTACGCGCGTTGGCTGACCGCGCGGAACCTTCATTCCGCGCGGCCAGCTCCGTCACCGTGTGGTCGCCTGGCTCAACTCTCCGGCGACGCCTCGGGCGTGGCATCGGCGGAGAACCCGGAGTTGCCGGGAGTCATCCGCACGGCGGTGACGGGTTGCGGAAGCTCACCGGGTGCGATCACCATCATTACGTTTCCCGTGCCATCGTGGATCGTGATCGTCGAGAGGTGGCCATCGTCGATGAAGGACATGCCGTCGTCGCTGACCTGGGGATAGCCATCGACGACGACGATATTGCGCAGGTTGCCCTCCGCGTCGGACAGGAACTGGACTCCCGTGAAGTGGCCGGTGCGGTCATCGTGCGGCTCCCATGTTCCGGCCATTGCCGCGACATACTCGACGCCGTTCGCGCCGACCTGGGTCAGCGGAAACGTGTAGTTGGTCGTGCCATCGGCATGATTCTGGGAGATGCCGCGAATCGCGGCGCCGCCCGGTACGGACGGCAGGGCCAGAGTGAACCAGCTCCCGAAGAACACGTGGTCGCTGTAGTCCTTCCTTTCCTGACGGGCCGAGGCTGCCTGGGTCCGGCTTGCGACTGAGGCGCCAAGGCCAGCCGCTGCCAGGGCGGCGAGGGTGGTGCGGCGGGAAACAGGTTTGGCGTGCGGTTGATCTGTCATCTGACACTCCTTGAATTGATGAGGGTAAACACGAGAAGGACCCAGTGCACTGGGTCCAGCTTGGCCCAGCCCAGGTATCAAAATCGTCGGTATTCCATACGTATTTGGGGTACGGATCACAGAGGGACGGATTACTGACCGGATCTCAGTCGGGAAGTACCTTCTCGGACCGGGCCAGCGCCACGGCCTGTTTGCGGGTTGGGACATCGAGTTTGGCGAGCAGATGGCTGACGTGGGTGTTGACCGTGCGGCGGCTGATGAACAGTCCGTCGGCGATTTCCTGGTCGGTTCGGCCCTCAGCGAGGAGGCGGAGAACTTCGAGTTCTCGGGGCGTTACACCCCACCGCGCGGCGGCGGGTGTCGCACCGGGTGGACGGGACGGGACGACGATGCCGGACGCGATCGCGATGGTATCGTGCAACGAGAGATTGTGTCCGGCTTGCCAGGATTCCATAAATCCCGACTCGCCCAGGCGCGTCCGGGCGTCACGTTTTACCCCGTCGAGGAGTGCTTGCTGCGTCGAACCTGGTTCGACGCCCAACAACTCATGAATCCGGTTTCCGGCGCCGAGCATCAGGGCCGCCCGGTCGAGGCGCCCGGCGTCGCGGTCGACGACCGCGTACCGGTCGATGTGGTCCACGATTTGCTGCAAGTCCCTGTGTTCGGCCGCCAGCCCGAGGCTTTTCCGGTACATCCCCGTCGCTCGATCCGCCTCCCCCGCATCTTCCGCGATGCGCGCCAGCAGGAAGAGGGAATCGCTTGCCGCCCAGGTGAATCCGAGGTCGCGTTGCATGACCAGCCCTTCCTCAGCCAGCGTCTTCGCGCGATGGGTTTCACCCCGTTGGTAGGCGACAAAGGCCATGTTGCTGAGGATCACGCTGACCAGGGGCAGGGCACTTGGAACCGTGTCGCCCAGCCCCCGGAAGGCGGCCAGGGCTTCCTCGTTCCACCTGGCGCCTTCGTCGTAATCTCCCCTGACATTGGCGCAGATGGCGAGCCCGTTAAAGGGGGAGTCGATCGGGGAGACGTTACCGAGTTCACGCGCGATCGACAATGCCTCCTCGTTGAATGCCCGTGCGCCTGGCTCTTCTCGCTGCATGATCCACAGGCAGCCCGCCCCGGTGAGTACGCGGAGCCGCTCGATCGTGTGGTGACCGTCAGTCCACTCCAGTGCCAGCCGCAGCCTCGACACGCCCTCCGCCCAGTGGCTCCGGACGAACCAGAATGGCCAAACCGAGCCAACCAGCGTCACGAAGGCGCCGCGGTCATCAGTGCTGGCGAGCCAGTCGAGCGCCGCCCGCAGGTTGTCGTACTCGCGTTCCAGCTGGTCTGACAGCTGTTTCTGGTTCGACGTAAACCAGATCGGCTTCGCGTGCAGCGCCAGCTCCAGGCACCAGGCGGCGTGACGAGCGTGGGTTTCGTTCGCCTCGCCGTGGGTTTCCAGTTGTTCCAGGCCGAACTCGCGGATCGTTTCCAGCATGGTGAAGCGGGGCGCGCCGTCGCCTTCGCCGGCCGCGACGATGAGGTGGTTGTCCACGAGCGAGGTGAGCCTGTCCAGCATCGTGACGGGCTCCAGGAGCGATTTCCCGACCACCGCTGTGGCCGCGCCTTCTGTAAAACCGCCGGCGAAGACCGCCAGCCGCTGGAAGAGTCGTTGTTCGGACTCTTCCAGCAGGTCGTAGCTCCAGGCGATCGCGTCCCGCATCGAGCGAAGCCGGCGCGGCACGTCCCGCGCGCCGCCCGTCAGCAGCGGCAGGCGGTGATCGAGCCGGGCCAGGAGCGCCTGTGGCGAAAGGACGTTGCCGCGGGCCGCGGCCAGCTCGATCGCCAGCGGCAGGCCATCCAGGCGCGTGCAAATGGCGGAGACCGAGGACACGTTGCCAGCCGTGAGGATAAAATCTGGCCGCACCGATTGCGTCTTCCAGCAAAAGAGCTGGACGGCCGCGGCGGCGCCCATCTGGTCCAAATCATGGATTTCGGCTGGAGCGGGAACCGGGAGCGGCGGCACCGGATACTGGCGTTCGACCGAGAGACGGAGGGGCACCCGGCTGGTCACCAGCATTGTCAGGCCGGGACACGCCGCCAGCACGGCCGCGATGTCCGGAGCAGCCGATACGACCTGTTCGAAATTGTCCAGGAGCAGCAACGCCTGCTGCTGTTCGAGGAAATCGCGAAGCCGATCTGTGGCGGGCCGCCCGACCACCTCCCGGATTCCGATCGCCTGGCAGATGGTTGCTGAAACGAGACGGTGATCTCGAAGTGGTGAGAGATCGACGAACCAGACGCCATCGGCGAAAGCATCCCTCACGTGGGCGGCAACGTCGATCGCCAAACGGGTCTTGCCGATGCCCCCGGGACCGACGAGCGTCACCAGCGGAACGTTGTCCCCGGTGAGCAAGTCGCCGATGGCGTGGACCTCCCGCTCGCGGCCGATCAGCGGCGTGAGCGGACGCGGCACATGGTAGGGCGGTTGCGCCGGTGCCTTGGGCAACAGCGTCAGGGGATGGGAAAGGCGCTCGCTGACAGAACGAGACATGAAAGGGGCGGGGCGGTACCGATCTAGCTCCTGCTTATCGATCCGGAACACGCCGGAGCGCTTGGTGGCCCGCAGCCGGCCGTGGGCGATGGCCCGGCGGATGGTGCGCTCATTGACGCCCAGCAGGTCGGCCGCCTGCCGGGCACTCAGCGCATCATGCGTCAAGGCGGAAAGAACGGTGTCCGGTGTCCGGTCGTCCGGTCGCTCAATCATGGTCCGGCGATCCTCGTCACGTACACAATGGTTTGAGGTTGGCCCCGTGGTCAGATGCGCAGATATCGGTGAGTAACGCTTCAATCCACTATAGCGCCTGCCGTTCACCGGTTCGTATCTGCGTTCGCCGGGGCATCCTTTTGACGAGCCGCCTGTAAATGCACGACAGACACGACCCGCAGGTTGGATCCGGGCAGGCTGGTCGACGCCCTGCTCTTGTCATTTCCAGCGATGACTTCAACCGGACGCCAAATGGACACCTCTTGCTTGTGGTGCCGATCCGGCCTCGTGCTAGGATTCGGTAAGGACCCACATGCGGATATCGACGGAAAGGGCACACTGTGACAGGCACGAACATTGCCCAGAGGCAAACTCGCTGGGACCGGTTCCTCTACTGGAGCAATCGCTTCCATCAATGGGAAGAATTCGACAGGATCGAACGCGAATACAAGATCGTCGTCGTGTCACGGCTTGAGCAAGCCAAATCTGAGGTGTTCAAGAGTGATCCATCGTGGATCGAAAAACTCAACTACGCCATCACCGCCCCACCAAATAATCTGACAAACTGGCGTGCGACTCAGCCATATCTCGCATGGTGCCGTTCGGAACCCGACAATGCCAGCCTGGCGCTCCGGCTACTTTGGGACGAAGATGCCACTGTGGCAGAAAGGTTCGACCGATTCGCGGAAGTCGTGGCAACGTCTGGCAAGAATATTCTCATCGCCGAGGTCTCCTTCTTCCATATGGGGATGGATCCTAACCCGTTCCCAATCTACCGGGCGACGCCGGTGGAGCGGGCGATGGACCTTACCGGGTACCCCGAGCCGAAGGAGGCCGGGATCAAGTCAGGCGAACTTGGAAAGCGATACGACCACTTCCTGCGCTTTCTGGACATCATGC
>JALZMD010000066.1 GCA_030858375.1 Chloroflexota bacterium | reverse complement strand
TTGCTGGCGATGCGGATCGCCCGCGGCTACACCGACAAGACCACGATCCTCAAGTTCGAGGGGCACTTCCACGGCTGGCAGGATTATGCGCTCAAGGGAGAGAAGGCCCCCTTCGAAGCAACGACCGTGCCGGGCATCCCCAAGGAAACCCTTGGTACGATGGCCGTTCTCCCGTCGAACGACCCGGCCATGCTCGAAGAGCGGCTGGTCCAGGGCGATGTCGCCGCCGTAATCCTGGAACCGAGCGGTGCATCGTGGTCGACGATTCCGCTCAAGAACGATTTCCTGAAGGCGGTACGCGAACTGACCCAAAAGCACAGCGTGCTACTGATATTCGATGAAGTGATCACCGGGTTTCGCTGGGCGCCGGGGGGCGCCCAGGAGCGGTTCGACGTAACCCCGGACCTCACGACGATGGCGAAGATTATCGCCGGCGGCATGCCAGGCGGCGCGGTCGCCGGGCGAGCCGACGTGATGGAAATGGTGGCGTTCCGGGATGAGCCGGGCTGGAACGGCAAGCGGCGCGTTCCCCAGGCCGGCACGTACAACGCAAATCCGCTGGCCGCTGCGGCGGGCTATACCGCGCTCGTGAAATGCGCCGACCCAACGGTCCAAATCTATTGCGATGATCTCGCGAAGAAGCTCCGCGTCGGACTGAACCAGGCCATTACCTCCGCCGGAATTCCCGGCTTTGCCTGGGGCGAAAGCTCGGTTTTCCACGTTGCCCTGGGCGAGTCAGCAACAAACATGACGGCCGACGATCTCCATACCCCGGAGGGTGTTTCAGCCGAGTACCTCAAGGGCAGCGGCAGCGATAAGCTGGGGATGGCATTCGAGATCGGGATGCTGCTGGAGGGAGTGCACGTTTTCCACTGCGGCGGACTGCTCTCGACACGGCACACTGATGCCGAGGTGGAGCACACCGTGGCGGCCGCCGAGCAGGTGTTCCGCGCGTTGAAGGCCGAAGGCGCCTTCGCGTAGTGGTATCGGCCGGCACAAGACCGGCCAGTACGGCTGCGGCAGCGTAGCGATGCTTACTCCGCCCTGTTCGGTGGAAGGGTGTCCCCAGGCGGATCAAATTCGAGGCAAGTACGGTTGCTCAAACAAGCTCCGCCACCGTACTTGGACGATGCAGGGCGACATCGGCTGTACCTCGATGCCCTTACCCCTACCTCATCCGGTTACCGTTGGCGTGCTGCTCAAGCAGCAGCGCATACGCCTCCTCGGTGTCGACATCGAGCGGCACCGAGGAGGCTGAACTCGGAACGAGAACGAGGTGTTCGCGATGGCGCCGAATGACCTCGCGCCCGCCCTGGTCGCCGGTTATATCGTGCAACTCGGCGAAAAGCTCGTGGGCGAAGAGAACCGGGTGGCCGCGTTCGTCCCCGTAGCTCGCCATGGCGATCGGTGCCTGATTCCACCGCCGGGCGCCGATCAAGCCATCGATCACCGCGGGTTCGATGAATGGCTGGTCACCCAACGCGACGATGATCGCATCGGCCACGCCAGAAGCGGCATCGAGTCCGGCCACCAGGGAACTTGCCTGCCCGGACTCAAAGGCCGGGTTGAAGACGATGCTTACTTCCAGTCCCTCCAAAGCGTCTCGAACGGCCCCGGCTTCGTGGCCGACAACGACCCACACCGCATCCAAACGTGATGCAAGGCATCGCTCCACGACGTGCCGGACGAGCGGCTTGCCGCCGACATCGAGCAATTGCTTCGAACGGCCCAATCGGCGGGACAACCCAGCCGCAAGCACGATGCCATGAACGGGACCTGGCTCAGTCACCATCGCTCCGGATTGACCCTTTCGCCAAACGGAGTGAGCCACCGCTCCGCCCGTTCCGCACGGCGATGATTTCCGCAAGGATGCTGATTGCCATCTCCTCCGGGGAACCCCCACCGATGTTGAGTCCAATCGGGCCATGCACCCGCTCGATTTGCGCGTCGGCGGCTCCTGCCTCAATCAGCCGTTCCCGGCGATCCACATTCGTCTTGCGGCTGCCAACGGCGCCGATGTAGCCCGCGTCCGTCCGCAACGCGCCAAGAATGGCCGGTTCGTCGAACTTGGGGTCGTGGGTGAGAATGACGATCGCGGTCGTTCTCGTGATCGGCAATCGGGCGTAGGCGTCATCGGGCCAGGCAACGATCAGCTCGTCGACATCCGGAAAGCGCTCACGGGTTGCCAACGTCTGCCGGGCATCGACGACGACAATGCGAAACCCAAGAGGACGAGCGACAGCAACGACGGCCTGGGCAACATGGACCGCTCCAATGATGACCATCAAAGGTGGTGGCGGGAACACATCTACGAATGCGTCGATTCCCGGCGCGAGGGTGACGATGCCCGATTTCTCGCTGGCGATGGCATCGTGGCCGACCTGCCTCCCCGCCTCGTCGAGTGCTTCGGTACCCAGCGAACCCTGAACGGCATCCCCGAGGATCATGATCCGCGAGCCAGGTGTGGCACCGCTAACAATCGTGACGATCACGGCCGGAACGTTCCTGGCACTCGCGTCACGCGCCTGGAGCAGGAAACTGGAACCAATGGACGGCGCAGGGTCAGTCATCGGTTGGTCATTCCATCGTCTCGACAAAAACCTCGATCGTACCACCACAGGCCAGGCCGACATCCCACGCCATCTCGTCGGTGATGCCATAGCGAATCAGCTTTGGAGTACCCGTTCGCAGGACATCTGCAGCCTCGACCGCGACGGCGGACTCGACGCAGCCCCCGCTCACCGAGCCGGCCAGCTCTCCGTCGTCGGAAACGGCCATGCGGGCGCCGACCGGGCGAGGCGCCGAACCAATGACATTGACCACGGTGGCGATGGCCACTCGCTTGCCTTGGGATTTCCAGCTATCGATTTCCGGTAACCATTCGCTCATGTTGTTCTCCAGTCGATACACATGCGCTATCTCCATCTGTCCTGGCCGGTCGTGTGGCGGCCACCTTCGGGATGACACGAAGTCCTACCCTACCAGGCAGGCAACCCAATGCGGTCAGATGCGAATCGCCTTCGTGGCGACCTGGCGGCGGACCGGCGGGATGTCTTCGACCGCTCCGAGCAGCTTCGCCAGAGCTTCCAGGCTCTTCAGGTTGTGGATTGGCAGGAAATGATCCACATAGGGCAGCGAAGCCCGGATGCCTTGGGTCAGAGGCTGATAGCCTGGCGCCCCGAGCAGCGGATTCAACCAGATTACCCGGCGGCATGATCGTTGTAACCTGGCCATTTCGGCACCCAGTAACTCGGGATCGCCGCGATCCCAGCCATCGCTGATGACGACGACAGTTGCCCCCGAGCGAAGCACCCGGCGACTCCACTTGTAATTGAAATACTTGATCGACTCGCCAATTCGGGTACCTCCAGACCAATCGTCCACTGACGCCACGACGTCAGCGATCGCCTGGTCGACGTTCTTCTTGCGCAGCTCCCGCGTAATGCGGGTGAGGCGGGTGCCGAAGACGAAGACCTCGACCGAATCGAGCCCGTGTTCGAGCGCGTGGACGAAGCGGAGCAGCAGGCGCGAATACCGGTCCATCGACCCAGATATGTCACAGATCAGGACAAGCGGCCGCATTCGCTCCTTGCGCTCCCGCCACTTGAGATCGAGTGGCACGCCGCCCTGCTTCATGGCGCTGCGAAGCGTGGCCCGGTAGTCGATGTAGGCACCATTGATCGCCCGTTTGCGGCGACGGGTCAAGCGGGTTCCAAGGCGCCACGTCATCGACTCGATGAGCCGCCGGGCCTCGGCAAGTTCGTCCGGTGAAAATTGCGAGAAGTCCTTCTTCCGCAAGGCTTCGCTGGCGCTGAAGATCAGGACATCTTCAGGGGGGATCTCGTACTCCTCGGTTTCCCCGAGATCCTGCAGGTCCTCGGTCCCTTCGACGGCAAGAACGGTCTTGTCGACTTCGCCGCCTTTTGCGCCCTGGCCCTGTTCGCCCTTGTCCTTGCGCTGGTCAGGATTGGGCATGCCGACCGATTCTTCGTCATCGTTGATTGCCTCGGAAAACATCGGGGCTTGCTGATCGACCAAATCGGCCCAGAACCTCAGGAACTCGGCATTGAAGAGCGGGAGTTGCTCGGGACGGCTCACGAGCGTCGCCCGGGCGGCGCTGTAGACATCGTCGCGACGCTGGATCCCAACCGTCTCGATAGCTTCGATCAATCCCAGAATGTGCCCGGAGCCGACCGGCATTCCGGCGGAACGCAACCGGCGGCCGAACCGGAGCAGGTTGCCGGCAACACGACGCGAGCGAACTCGCGAGGAATCCATCCCTTCGTTGTGGTGTCCGTTTGCGTTGATCATGGCCCTAGTTTCCCGGTGATGAGGCGCCCACAGCCCGGGCCACCAGCCGTGAAGACAGTTCGCCGCGCACCTTGTCGACATCTTCTTGGTATTTCAGCACTACACCCAGCGTGTCCTGGACCACTTCATCGGTCAGCTCGTGGCTGCCAAGCGCCAGGAGAGCGTTCGCCCAGTCAAGGGTTTCGGCCATGCCCGGCGACTTGAAGAGGTCAACCTCGCGCAGCCCTTGCGTGTAAAGGCAGATCTGGTTCGCAAGCCGTTCCGATGCCTCGGGCACCTTGGCGCTGAGGATGCGGAATTCTTTCTGGTAATCCGGGAAATCGATCCAGTAATAGAGGCAGCGGCGCTTGAGCGCATCGTGAATCTCCCGGGTCCGGTTCGAGGTCAGGATCACGATCGGCACATGCTCCGCCCGCATCGTGCCAAGTTCCGGCACGGTGACCTGGAAATCGGAGAGAATCTCCAGCAGGAACGCCTCCAGCTCCTGGTCGGCGCGGTCCACCTCATCAATCAGCAGGACCGGCGACTGGGTGTGGGCAACGTCAATTGCCTGCAGCAGCGGGCGCTTAAGCAGGAACTCCTCGCCAAACAGGTTCCGGCGCACTTCTTCCTGATCAAGGCCGGAGGTGGCTTCCAGTGTTCGCAAGTACAGCATCTGCCGGGGATAGTCCCACTCGTAGATGGCAGAACTGGCGTCAAGGCCCTCATAACACTGCAATCGGATCAGCGGGGCGCCGAGCGTGGAGGCCAGCACCTTCGCGATCTCTGTCTTGCCGACACCCGCCTCGCCTTCCAGCAAGAGCGGCTTGCGCAGTTTCAAGGTGAGATAGAGCGTGGTCGCGAGGCTGCGGTCGGCGATGTACTTCTCAGCGCGAAGCGCTTCTTCCAGGGCATCGACCGTAACGAATTCATCAGCCGTCGGACTTGTGCCGGCGACACCTGTCTGTTCACTCAACGAAGGACCTCTCTCGCGTGATTGGTGGGGTTGAACTGGAGGCGCCTGCAGTGTGAAGCCTCCTGCTCCCTCAATTATCCCCGAGGGAATGGAACATCGCCACAGTAGACGGTGAAACTGGCCCGTTAACGCGGGTTGGGTAGACCATGAACGTACAGAGGTTCGAGTGTTGCCGGTTCGTCCACGTCGCCCGATTGCCATCGGTCGAAGCCAATCCGGGCAAGCACGCCCGGCCGGCGATGAGCCATGAGCGACGTCACCCGGGAATGGACATTCGCCACTCGCTTATGCTGATCCGGAGTCATTTCACCGACCACGATCGCCGCGGCGTGAGTCCGAAGAACGACCAGGAACTCATCAAACGAGGTGTTGACTGGCCGCGACGGTGCTACGCCAGGCCGATAGGCAGACCAGACGACACGCCCACGGCCGGCGGGAACGAGCGCCACGCAATCATTGCCGGCCTCAACGTACGGTGCGGCCGCGACATCAAGCGTGTTGACCCCGATCAGGTGGCGGTCGCCGGTGATCGCCAGACCCTTGGCAAGGCTTAGCCCCACTCGCAGGCCTGTGAACGAGCCCGGACCGGCCGTAACCGCGACCGCTCCGACATTCTCCATGGCCAGGCCCAGCTGTGAGAGCATGCTTTCGAGCGCCGGAAGGACGGTGGTGGTTTGGCGGCGCCCGCCGGGCCAGGACATTTCAGCCA
>JALZMD010000055.1 GCA_030858375.1 Chloroflexota bacterium | reverse complement strand
GATTGGCGGATGTTGGCCATGATCGACAACTCGGTCCGGCCCATGCGATCGAAGGAGTCAAGAACATTGGTCGCGATCTGGCCCATTGCATCCGGACGAGCGCGATGGCCGTCGAAGGGGTTGAGGGTCCAGACCCGGTCACCGGTGGGCGTGTGGAGTACGCCTGGCTGGACATAGATGACACGGTCGGAGTGCCGCGTGCGGCTAGCAATGTCCCGCGCCAGATCACCCTTGATGTCGAGCAGGATGACGCCATCGCCACTCCCACAAAACTGTTCGCAGAGGTTGCCGAGCAGGGTGCTCTTGCCCATGCCGGGTGAACCGACGACGTAGACCGCCGAGCGCAAGGCGTCGGCGGAACGCACAAAGGGCACCCGCGTCTGGTTGTAGCGACCAAGCCGAATCTCAGACATCCTGCGACCGCACGTTGCGCAGCATGTGCGGCAGGGTTTCGAGCAGGGTTCTGATCTGGATGTGCTTGTCATCCTCGGTTAGGTCGGGATTAGCGCGAATGCGCGAGATCTCGTTGTTGACGAGGCGTGTCGCCTTGATCGTTTCTTCGGCCGAACCGCCGCCCATGGCCTTGACGATGGCCTCAGCGGTCAGTTTGGCGATATCTTGCTGTGTCTCGCTGATCCGCTCCCTAATGCGTCGCGCGGAGGCCGCGTCTTCAGCCTTTTCGTTCAATTCATGGCTGAGCCGCAACTGGGCTTCCATGATTCGCGCGTTGATATTGGCTATGGATTCGTGTTCGCTGGTCCGGGTGCTACTGTCGAAGGTCGTGGCTTGTTGTCGTTCCTTCTCGGCATCATCCTTCAGAATCTTGTCCTGGCGCCGCTTGATCTGGAATGCCAAATCCTTGACGATTTGACTCGCGATGGTGCCGCGAAGCTCACGACCGGTGGTGTGAATCACTCGGTCCCATTCACTGTGCGCCCGCCTACGTCGCCAAAGGTTGAGCGGCGCTCGGATTGGATCCTCGGGGTAGGCGATGTCGATTTGCTCGTGACCCCACGCACTCAACCGCCGCATGGCGTCCGCGTCATCGGCAATTGACGTTTGGCGGAATAACAGCCCAGCCTCTGACACTTGTACCGGCAAGTCACTCACGTATGCCTCCTTAGCGAACAACTTTATCAATGGCTTTGAAAATGAGGAGGAGGACAACGGCCAGAATGGCATGACGCATTGCCATGATGATCATCACGGCTCGCAATTCCGGTTCTCGATACCAATGCGTGGTGTAATTGTGCCATTCCGTCGAAGACATGCTCCCCCAGTTGGAGAGAACACGCCCAACATTGGTTTGGAACTGGGTGTCGAGCAATCGCGGAATGCGGAAGGTATCCAGGTAGCCATGCCACTCGCCCATCCACATCGCACGAATCGACTCCCGCCAATAGGTGTCACTGCCCTTGATGAAAAACACGCCCAGATAAGTGAAATAGAGGAAGGTCACAATCACGAAGCAAGCCGTGAGCGACCAGAGGAGCCGAACGACTGGGTGCTGGGTAATGGTGGAAACGCCGGCGAACCGGGTTGGATGGACGAGCGCTTTCAATCCATTCCAGGTCAATGCCAACGGGATGGTGACAAGGTACAGCGCCCCGGCCGGCGAGTACAGACTAGATCGCGGGCTGGAGTAGTGCTCCGAAGTTCCATATTCCGGACTGGGGCTGGTGATGGCCCCTGTTTTCTTGCCAGACAAGAGCGTTATCAGGAGCATCCACCACCCGGCGATAAATACCAGGGTAAAGGCAAACATAGCGGCCCATACCGCCGTTAGCAGGACGAACCCAATGGCGCCCGAAATCATCGATCCGGCCTCGACCGCTCGCCAGGCCCAGTCGGTTATTGGTGACAACACGAGAGGGAAGGTGAGTTTGTCGACACACCAGTGCCACACCGAAGCGTAATGATCACTGCCAGTCGATCCCAAGCGCACCACAAGCAGCCAGACGATCAGGCTTGGCACAAAGAACATCACCCAGAGAGTTAGAAATGCTGAGGCCAACCGCTGCATGTCCACGTTCCTGATTAGTACGCCAAATTGGTAGGTTGTGTCCCCATTTGAAACAGTATTGCATGAGTATCAAAAATGGCAATGGGCAAACGGTCAGTGCCAGGGGAGGCAGCTGACCGCTTGCGTATCGTCTACAGATGGACGGAAGGTCATTTGGGCTCAGGTGCTCAGCGTTTCAGGCGATTTGCTTCGATGAATACCGCGTCCGCCGCTTGGGCAAATCGTCCGCGCGGTCGACCTTGAGCATCAATGCTTCGAATGGACTCGCCTTGGCATGGGCAAGGGCAATGTCGTTGTCGTCCAGCGACACGTATTGTCGCGTCGTGTTGTAGTCCTCGTGGCCCAGCATTACGCCAATCACTTCCAGCTGAATGCCTTCGCGCAACATGGCGGTAGCAAACTGGTGCCGGAGTTGATGCGGATGAAATTTTTCCAGTCCGACGTCCTGCTGGATCCGGCGAAAGGTGGTGCGGATGCCGTCGGCGGTAAGGTGGAAGAGTGGTTCGCTATCAATGCCACGAATGGCCAGGAACTGCTTCAAGCGATCCCGAACCGCTGGACTGAACACCATTTGACGTTCTTTGTTGCCCTTGCCAACGACGATCAGGCGTCGTCGTTCGATCGAGACGGAGTCGAGCGTCAGCCCGGCCACTTCTTCGCGCCGCAACCCGGTGTCGAGCATCAGCGAAATCATGGCCCGATTGCGAATCGAGCGGCTGCTGGTGCCCGTCAGATATTGACTACCCCACACTCGCTGGAGTTCTTCATCAGTTAAGATCCGGAATAGTCGCCTGGGAATTCTCGGCATCGGGAATCGGACGCTATGCTCCAGTAACTCTTCACGCTGCAGCCAGTTACAGAAGGCGCGTAGGTCACGCAGATGTGCATGAATCCCGCTCTCCGCGCGCCGGGTCGATCCGTGCTGAGGGGAGACTGGGGTATCGCGCAACCAAAGTGCGAAGCCTTCAATGATGGGGCTGGTGAGCGCATCGCTGTCGGCCTTGGTCTCACTTGCCGCCAGGTATCGCTCAAACAGCAGGAATGAATAGCCGTACCGTTCGACCGTGCCCTTGGCACGCCCAACGGCTGCTTGATGTTGGTGAAAACGGTCAATCAAAACCCGAAGGGGTTGCACTGTCTCCATCGGCGTCCTCTCTTTCGACGTATACCGATGGTGTGATCGTGTCATGTCCTTGCCTTTCCGCTAACGGTCTGGCAGGCCGGGCTGAGCGCTTGCCGCATTTGGCGATGAGCGCTTTACACCGCTGCCGGTCGACAAGGTGTTTTGAGGCGGATTTTGACCGGTTGTGCAAGGGTTTTGATGAGGAGGGAACATTCGCGGGAGGGCAGGGAGGGAGGCTTACTCCGGAGGCAAGCGCTCTATCCGCTGAGCTACGGGCGCATATTACTTTTGCAGTATAGACGGAGATGGCCTGCGCCAACCACACCGACGCCGGCTAGTCTCATTGGTCAAGCACCTGGAGTCTCCCCAGCGTACGTTCATTGTGCGGGAGGTGAGCGGACCGCTACCATGGCGGTAACCATGGTCCATCCGCCCACACGGAACAGGGGCCATGCATCCTTTGATGCATTCCATCACCAACACGTTATGGGACGGGCCCAGGGTCCATGCTTCGAGCATTCAGGGTAGGACATCTCTACGGAGTCGACGTCAACGTGCATTCCACGTTTGGCCTCGTGCTCATTTGGGCCGTCTGGCAGTGGGGATTCAGTTCCTCACGTGGCTTCAGTGCATTCGCGCTTGGCATGCTTCTCGTTGTCCTGGTTTTCGCGTCCGTGCTCCTGCATGAACTCGGGCACTGTGCGATGGCCCAGCAATTCGGCGTTCGCGTGCTCGATATCACGCTTTGGCCGTTTGGCGGGGTTGCCCGGATCGAACAGATGCCGGCCCAGCCGCGCGGCGAATTCCTGATTTCGGTGGCTGGTCCCGCGATCAACCTGGCCATTGCGGTTGCGCTGTTGCCTCCAATGTTGCTCATCGGTGTACTCAGCGGCTGGGACAGCCTGATTTCGAGCACCGACCCATTGGGCACGATGACGCCTGCCACGCTGCTTTCCTATCTGGCCATCCTCAACCTGTTGATTTGTGGCTTCAACCTGCTCCCCGCGTTTCCAGTTGATGGTGGTCGGATGCTTCGGGCGGCCCTGTCGCCTCGTGTGGGCCGCGACCGCGCGACATCGCTCGCCGTTGCGTCTGGTCTCGCTTTTGCCGTCCTGTTCGTGATTCTGGGAATCTGGCAGCGCAATCCGGTGCTGATCGTGACCGGGTTGTTCATCTTTTTCGCGGCGCAGGCCGAGGCGCGGGTTGAAAGGGTCCAATCGGCGATGCGGCGATTAAAAGTGGGCCAGTACGTACTCTGGGATATGGGCGGAATTTCCCCGTCCCAGCCCTTGACGTTTGCGCTCCGGGGCGGCCCGCGCGATATGGCGGTTACGGAGCGCGGGCAGGTGGTGGGCATGCTCTGGCGGTCCCACCTGCTTGATGGGTTAGCTGGTGGAGTCGCTGGCCGAACGGTCGCCGATGTCATGGATCGCTCGGTCTACATTGCGGACATCAACGAATCGATCTACGAGGTGCAGTTGCAGATGAACCGGATGAACCGGTGGGCAGTCCCGGTGACGGAAGCAGGACGATACCGCGGCATCTTCACCGCGGACCGTTTCGTCCATTTGAACCGCCAGATCGCGCCAGGATTGCTGGGCAACACCTCGATCTCGGCGGAGTGGCGGGAAGCAATCATTGAGACGCTATCATCATGGAAGCATTACCGTCGTCGTTGACCGTTTTTGAAACCCGGTCTCTTGACGGAGACTCGCGAATGCCTGTAGAGTACCGTATGGGGGCGCATACCCCCGCTCAGGAGGCATGCCACATGAAAGTTTCGACAAGAGGCGAGTATGGGATGCGCGCAATGGTGGCGCTCGCCCATCACTACGGTACCGGCCCATTGTCGATAACCGATATCGCCAGGGAATCCTCCGTTCCGCCCGCTTATCTCGAACAACTGATCGCACCGCTTCGCCGGGCCGGCATTGTGGAAAGCAAGCGTGGCGCTCACGGTGGATACATCCTTGGACGTGCCCCCGGGGAGATTCGCGTCGGCGATGTCTTTCGCATTATGGAAGGCCCGATCGCCCCGATGGAGTGCGTCTCCGAGGATGAATCCGAGCAGGTGTGTCCATTGATCGATGGCTGCGAGACCCGGCCGGTATGGCTGCGGTTGCGCGATTCGATTGTCGATGCGCTCGATTCCCAAACCCTGGCTGATTTGATCGCCACTCCCGCCTCGCCGGCAGCGAATCCGGACCGGATCCCAACCACGGTTTGATCCGCTCCACTTGTCTCGCTGGGCCCGGCTTCCGCGGGGAACCCCGGAGCGAACCTGTTCCATGACCTACGGTCTGCCGACCATCTACCTCGATCACGCTGCTACCACGCCAACCGATCCTGAGGTGGTTTCGGCCATGTTGCCGTATTTCACCCAGGTTTTCGGCAACCCGTCGAGCATTTACCAGATCGGGCAGGACGGCCTCGCCGCAGTGGAACGGTCCCGGCGAGCGATCGCGTCGATTCTTGGCTGCCGCAGTGCCGAAATCGTCTTCACCAGCGGTGCGACCGAGAGCAATAACCTTGCATTGAAGGGGGTCGCCTGGGCGGCCAGGTTGGCCGATCCCGAAGGTCCGGCACCGCACTTGATCACGACCGCAATCGAACATCACGCCGTTCTTCACGCTGCGGAATCGTTGCGGGACCAGGGATTCGCCGTCACGGTGCTGGATTGCGACGAACAAGGGTTGATTTCGCCAAACACTTTGCGGCAGGCGATCCGGCCGGAAACGTGCCTGATTTC
>JALZMD010000046.1 GCA_030858375.1 Chloroflexota bacterium | reverse complement strand
GCAGTCTGGCCAGATTTCGACACAACGTTGACCAGCGTCTTGCTTAGGTTGACCGTCTCCAGGGTCGCTTTCACCTTCTCCGGGTCTGGATTGTCGAGCACGAAGAATCGCGGCCCGTTCCGCTTCTCGGGCGCCAGCAGATTCCGGTAAGGGTGCGTGAGCGCCTGGATCGTGGCAATCGCCCCGAGCGAAGAGCCGCCAATGCCGATCAGGATGAAATCGTCATAACGCTCCCGGGCAACCCGCGCGAACTCCGCTATTTCGTCGGCCAACTCGGTGTTGTCGGGGAGATCCTGCCAGCGTTGGACCTGGGCGGCATGTTCGCTGGCGATGCGCTCATGCTCGCTCCGGACGCGGTCGGCGATGCCGTCAAGGTCAGTCTCACTGACGCCGTGCTGGTCGCCGACCGCGGCGGATGTCGCGTTGCGATAGTCGATGACGAGCCGGGACGCGATGGACGGGGCGCTCAAGGGGAGTCCTTTCATGGAGTGGTTGGTGCCGGGAACCCAATCGGGGTTCGGGCGACGATTGCTCCTCCGATGGTAGCACCCGCAATGTCGCCAGCGTCCCGGTCACGAGTCGCCTCCGCATGTTGGTATCATTCTGGCGCTCATGGTGGCGCTCAGACGCCCGGGCTTCAGGCGACCGATGGCCTTCCACTGCACAGGCGGCCACGGCAATCCAGGAGGAATCGTTCGTGGTATCGCAGCAATCCAGCACGGGGCTCATGTCGTCAGACGAAGTTTCACCCATCGAACTGGACCAGATGGCCCGCGAGCACGTCTGGGCGCACTCCTTGCCTTGGGTCGATGTGGCCGAAAATGACGGGTTGCGGGTCTTTGCCCGTGGCCACGGCGCCAATCTGTGGGATATCCACGGTCGGGAGTACATTGACGGTATCTCGGGACTCTGGGTCGTCAACGCCGGTCATGGCCGCGCCGAGATTGGCGACGCGATGGCCGAGCAGGCGAAGAAGCTGGCCTACGTGTCAGCCGAGGCCTACACCACCGAGCCAACTGTCCACCTCGCCCACAAGTTGGCCGAGATCATGCCTGGCGATCTCTCTCGCGTCTACTTCTGCTCCGGAGGCTCCGAGGCGGTTGAGACCGCGCTCAAGATCGCCAAGCAGGTCCAGGCGATGCGCGGATTCCCGCGCCGCTACAAGATCATTGCGCGGCGTGGCTCGTATCATGGCATGACACATGGGGCGATGAGCCTCACCGCCGTCCGCAACGAAACGTTCTTCGGACCGTTTATGTACGGTGTGTCCCACGTTCCGCATCCCAATCAATATCGATCCGATTTCGGGCTCGAAGGTGAGGCGGCCGACATTATGGCCGCAAAGTACGTCGAGCAGGAGATCGAGAATCAGGGGCCTGAGACAGTCGCCGCCGTTATCGGTGAGCCGATCTCGAGCGCGGCTGGGGTCCACGTCCCATCCGTGACCTACTGGAAGATGCTGCGTGAAATCTGTGACCGACACGGTGTGCTGCTGATTGCCGACGAGGTCATCAACGGCTTCGGCCGCACCGGCAAGATGTTCGCGGTCGAGCACTTCGGTATCGTGCCCGACATCATGACCATCGCCAAGGCGTTAACCTCCGGCTATGCGCCAATGGCGGCCGCCGTCGTGCGTCCCGAGGTCTTCGATGTCTTCACTCGGCAGGAAATGATCGGGATGGGCCACCTGTTGACCTTTGGCGGCCACCCGGTCTGCGCCGCCGCCGCGCTGAAGAACCTCGAAATCATCGAAGAGGAGAACCTCGTCGAGCGTGGCAACGACATGGGCGTTTACCTGCGCGACCGGCTCAAGGAGCTCCGCAGCCATCCGACGGTGGCCGAAGTGCGCGGGCTCGGTATGCTGAACGCCATCCAGATCACCAGCGACAAGGCCACCAAGGGCAAGTGGAAGAAGGACTCAAAGTTCCCGAAGCGTCTCACCACGCTCCTCGGCGAGCGCGGGTTCATAACGCGTGTCACCGGCGAAGTCATGCACTTCGCGCCCCCGTTGATCGTGTCGCGTGACCAGGTTGATTCCATGGTGACCATCGCCGACGAATGCCTGACCATCGCCGAAAATGAGTTCGCCTCGGAAATCACCGCCTGATCGTTACCCATTGTTCGGACAAGAACGGCCCGGGATGCGCCTGCATCCCGGGCCGTTCTTGTTGGTGAGGAGGAATTGAGGCCGCTAATCATTGACCGGAGATCTCAGATTCTCGTCCGGCAGCGGCAGCGGCAGCGTAGCGATGCTTGCTCCGCCCGCACTCGGCAACAGCGGTCAACCCAGGTGCAATTTGCCCGATTACCGACATTTCGAGTTTGCGAGAAACCGCTGAGCGACGTGAAGCGATCAGGATTCCGGTGGTACCGGATTGTCATCTATGTCGGCAAGACGGTCATATCATGTACCTGTCAGACTGACCATCGTTATCAGGAGACTGAACGTGTAGAAAGACGCTCGACCTACCGCCCCTTGCGGGCGTTGAAACAGTCCCGGCAATAGACGGGTCGATCGCCCCGGGGAACGAATGGTACCTGCGCCTCCGAGCCGCAGGCCGCGCAAACCGTATTGTACCGCTGCATGGTGACCTTGGACCGCCCAGCGCTGCCCGACGAATTCCTGGGAGCGTTGCGGTCCGGTGACAGGCTGGATTCGCTGAACGATAGCGCATCGGTACGCTGATAGAGACCAATGAGTTCAGAGTTCCGCGCCGCCCTGAGTGTCCGGCGGCATTCCGGGCATTCTCGCGGATCGGATAATCCCCGTTCCTGGCGGAACTGGTGCTCGGCCGGTGGAATCAGGAATGGCTTTCCGCAGGCCGAACATATTTCATCGCGTGCTGCTTCCGCGCTCATGCGCTCTTTCTCCGATGTAACCACTGACCAGTGTCCAGGCTGGGACATCCAAGCCTACCACTCCGGCTCAGGATACTTGCCGCGCGGTGGACGCATACAGATCCTGGATCACGTCTTCGATCGCCGGCTCATCGATACTCATGTCCCGGATCATCCCGAACTGACCCATGACCGTCAGCACCTCTGGCGCACTGCGTCGATGCCGGTCGAATGCCACCTTGATCCGTGGGCCCTCCTGGCTGATGAGGGTGATGTCGGCAGGCGGGGTGGTCAGCTCCGGGACATCGTCGAAGTCAAGCGTCACTTGCCGCGTGTTCGAATAGTGGGCCCGCAGCGTCGCCAGTTCCCCGTCGTGCACGATTCGCCCGTGATTGATCACGATGATGCGCTTGCAGAGCCGCTCGATGTCGGCCAGGTCGTGCGTCGTGAGCAATATCGTGACGCCCGTCGACTGGTTCAGTTCGGCGAGGTACTCCCGGATACGCGTCTTGGCGACCAGGTCCAGCCCAATCGTTGGCTCATCCAGATAGAGGATGGGCGGTTCGTGCAGCAGGGCGGCGGCCAGGTCGCCGCGCATCCGCTGTCCGAGCGACAGCTGCCGCACCGGAGTGTTCCAGAACGGGCCGAGTTCCAGCAACTCCGTGGCTCGGTCGAGGTTCTGCTTGAACCGCGGCTCCGGCACCTTGTACATGAACCGCAGGAGTTCGAGCGATTCCGACAGCGGCAGGTCCCACCAGAGCTGGGTACGCTGACCGAAGACCACTCCTATCTTCCTGGCGAGTTGGCGTCGTTCCTCCCATGGCGTGTGGCCCGCCACGCTGACCTCGCCGTTGGAAGGCACGAGAATGCCGGTCAGCATCTTGATCGTCGTCGACTTGCCGGCTCCGTTCGGACCGATGTAGCCCACGATCTCCCCGGCCGGAATCTCGAACGACACCGAGTCGACGGCGGTCACCGCCGACCCGCCCCGTTCGACGAGGCCGCGCATCGCCCCGAGCATCCCCTTGCGCTGGGTCCTTCGCCAAAACGTCTTCGTCAATCCGCATGCGGAAATCATCGGTTCGGTCATGATTTGCAATGTTTCCTTATTTTGCGCTCGGGCCGACGTATGACAAGGCTGCCGAATCTGCCACCCTCTTCCCGTCATTCCGAGCCTGCGAGGCAGCGGAGCGATATCCCCCGCAAAGCGGTATCTGGTCATCGGTTGCTACCGGCTTCGCCGGCGGATCCTATCGCTCCGTTGCGGCTTCGCGTCAGGATGACGGACCAGTCAGTATGTCGATTGACCCGGGACGGGGCATTAGCTTCCGGTTGACCGGTAGTGGCGAATCGCGAATGCCCACCCTTTACCCACGACGAAACAAAAGATCATCGCCGCGACCGGCGACACGAATGGCGCGAGCCCAGGCAATCCAAGTGGATCGGGTTTACCGAGGAAGTAGAGCGATGGGTAATACGTCATGAAGCCGACCGGAATAACCCAGAGAAAGAGGAAGCGCATGCCCTGGCGGAAAATGTGCAAGGGGTATTGACCGAGATCGGATCCACCGTAGGTGAACGCGTTGACCGCCTCGATCGAGTTTACGGTCCAGAAACTGAGGATTGCCTCGATCGTGAACAACGCGGCGAAGAGGGCCGTGCCGCTCAGGATCACAACCGCCATGTAGAGAAGTTTCGCCGGGGTCCAGTCGGCCGCAACGGTGGCCATCCCGATCCCAAGCAGCAGGACGCCCTGCCCCAGCAGGCCGAAATGCCGGAGCGATACCTCATTCACCATCGCCTGTATGTACGAAGACATCGGCCGCACCAGCGTCCGGTCGAA
>JALZMD010000037.1 GCA_030858375.1 Chloroflexota bacterium | reverse complement strand
CAGGAAATCCGCAATCGCCCGGTTGGCCTTGCCTTCGGTCAGAAGCGCAAGGACCTCATGCTCCCGCCGCGTCAAGGTCGACGTTGGAGTCGTCGGGAAGCGTGAAATCGCCATCCCCAAGGGCACTGATGCTTCCGATACGTCGTCCAGGAGGCGTTTTGCGTCAAGCCTGCCAGTGTCCAGGTCAACAGCCTCGCCTGCTGCGAACGCGTCCGTGAACGCCCGGCCGCCGAGTGCCTGGCGCAGGAGCGCTATCAGCCGGTCGTGCTCGGGGCGGATCGAGGCGGACATCGGAACGCGACCAACCGTGCGAAAGGCTGCCGCGGCTCCAAGCACCCTTGCGGCCGACGGCGCGTGACCGGTTCCGGCGAGGTGCGCAGACCATTCCATCGCCGCCGTCATCGCCAGGCGATCCCGGATTCGCGACGCGATGTCGAGGCTTTCCCGCCAGGCGGTGGCGGCCGCGACCCGGTCGCCACGGTCCATCGCCAACGCCCCGCCAGCGAGCAACGCCGAAGCAATGCGCGCGGGATTCTCGCGCTGCCGGGCGAGGGCCGACCCTTCATCGATGTGCTTCTCCGCCACTGCTCCCAGGCCCTGCGCCCGGCGCAGCCAGCCGAGTCGCACCAATACCACCACGCAGCCTTCCGGATCGCCAACCTCCTGGAACAGGAGATGACTCGCTTGCAGGAGTTCCTCGGCATGTGCCAACTCGCCCTGTTCGAGGGATACGTGCCCAAGTCGTTCGATCGCATCGGCGATTCCCCAGCGATCGCCGGCTGCCTGGAAGAGGCCGAGCGCTTCCTGAGCCATGGCGCCGGCCCGCTCCGGATCGCCCTGGAGCGTGGCGGCATGGGCGAGGTTGAGCAGGAGCCGCGCTACATCCAGTTGATTGCCTTCGGCCCGGGCGATCGCCAGCCCTTCATCGGCCAAGGCAGCGGCCCGGTTGATGTTGCCAGTGCGCGCTGCCACGCTCGAGAGATGACGTAGGGCCCAGGAAGCGGCCCGTGGATCCTGCACGATCTGGAAGCGAGCCAGGGCATCCTCAAGGCAGGCGGCGGCAGCCGTGTTATCGCCCTGGATCATCGCATCCAGGCCGAGGGTGGTGAGCGCGGCAGCGGCTTGCCGCTCGTCTCTGATTTCCTCGAATACCCCGAGTGCTTCCTGGCTCATGGTGACGGCTTGCTGATGATCTCCCTGGGCCTGGGCCAGCGCGCCGGTCACGCTCAACGCCCGGGCCCACACGGGTTTCTCCGCCGCTGCGTCCGGCAGCGCCAAAAGAGCGGTCAGATGGGCCCGCCCTTCGGAAACGTCGCCGCGTTCCAGCCAAAGCGGCCAAAGCGCACTGGCGCACCGCAACCCCATGTTGACCAGGCGGTGGCGCCGCAACCATTCCAGGGCGGAACGGATGTTGTCCCGCTCCGGCCCAAGGCGGTCGACATCGGTTGCCGGGGCGACCCCAATCCGCTCCGCTTCCACCGACTCCGCCAGGGCCAGGCACCAACTGGCGTGCCGTTCGCTGACCTGCTGAAGTTCGCCGTGGGCTGCCAGTTGTTCCATTCCGTATTCCCGCAGGGTTTCCAGCACGCGGAATCGTGGACGCCCGTCCTGTGCGTGAGCCCGTTCGACCAGGCTCTTGTCGATCAGGGAAATGATTGTCTGCAACACGCCAGAGGATGTAACCGAATCGACAGGTGAACCATTTTCGTTCCCGGCGCGCGTTGTTTCGCCGCGATGAATCGCGCTGGCCGCCTCGAGGGTGAAACCACCGACGAAGATCGAGAGGTGGCGAAACAACCATTGCTCGTCGGGCGTCAGTAGATCGTACGACCAGGCGATCGCGTTCCGCATCGATTGCATTCGGGTTGGCTGGCCTTGCAAGTCACCCTGAAGAAGGTCGAGGCAATGATCGAGCCGTGCCAGCATCGCCGTTGGGCTGAGGTGCTTCACGCGCGCCGCCGCCAGTTCGATCGCCAGCGGCAACCCGTCAAGCTGCCGGCAGATGTCAGCTATTGGCTGCATGTTTTCCGGCGTCAGGGCAAAGCCTGGAGTTGCGGCTTCGGCACGTTCGAGGTACAGGCGGACCGCCGCAAAACTGGCCACATCGGACATCGACAACGACGCTGTGGCGTCCGGACACGTCAGGGGGGAGAGCGGGAACTGGTGCTCGCCGGAGACATGCAGGGAACTGCGACTCGTCACGAGCACGGTCAGCCGGGGACACCCCGAGATGAGCGTCGTTACGAATGGCGCGGCGGGAACGACTTGCTCAAAGTTGTCGAGGACCAGGAAGGCCTGGCGATGTTCGAGCATGGCTTTGAGGCGATTGGCAGGGAGGCGCCCGCCGGTATCGCGCAGGCCAAGCGCGCGCATGATCGTGCGCGGCACCTGGCCCGGATCTGATAATTGAAGAAGGTCGATGAACCACACGCCGCCCGGGAATGAATCCCTGAGCCCGCGCGCCGACTCCAGTGCCAGGCGCGTCTTGCCGACGCCGCCTGGTCCGGTGATCGTCACCAGTTGGATATCCCCACGGAGGAGTCGCTCGCGGAGGTCCCGAAGCTCGGTTTCACGTCCGACCAGGGAGGTCAGGGGCCGTGGCAGGTCAGCCGGCCGCTGCTGAAACCGCGTGGGCAGGGACAAGGGTCGGATCGAGGCACGGCCGGGGTGGGCCGCCCGTGGGTGAAGGCTGGTGGTCAGCGAGCGGTCGCGTTCGAGGTCGGCGGCGGCAATGCGATACACCCCGGATTGCTTGTCGGCGTTGAGCTGGCCCCGGGCAATGGCGCGACGAATGGTGCGGTCGCTCACACCCAGGGTTACGGCCGCTTCCGCGGCGGAGACCATGCGTTGGGGTGGGGATACCTGTCCAGTGTCCGGTGTACTGCTCTTGGTCCGGTCAGTCATGATCCGGCACGTTCGCCATAGTGGCCCCTTTTCGTCAGCTAGGCCTGGCAGTGGATCGGATTTGAGTTGGGCCCTTCTCGCACAGGATAGCGCATTCTCCGCAAGGTATGGGCGGTCAGGGTGGCCGTCGCGGGCCTGCCCAGTTGATCGCTCGTTGATAGCCAGTGACGGAGCAGCGTTCATGGCCATGCCGCCAACCTCGTGAAAATAATCACAACGGCTCTGGGAGCTGGAATCGAGCGCAAATCGGTGCGTCAACCTGATCACAAGTCAGGTCAAACCGGCCATCTCGGCGCCGAATTAAGTGCCCGGTATGCTAAACTCCATGGCGACGTGGAAGGTTCGGACACAAGCTGCTAGCCCGCCTCGCGGGCGGCACGATGACGAGGAATCCGAACTTCGCTCCTCGATTCACGTATTGATCGAGCGGCGGATGACCTTGCAGATGATGCCGGCGGATGCATCGTGGCAGCCCCGCATCGAGGAGCCAACGGAAAGAACGATGGGCGACCTACGCGCGTTTTTTGGGCCCAACGCTGGCTACGTGCTGGAACTCTACGATCAGTTTCAGGTCGACCCTCAATCGGTCGACGACGAGACACGCCAGTTCTTCGAAACATTCACCCCCACCGAAGCGATAGCAACCCCCAACGGCACCGCTGACCCGGCGGCCGGGACGGGCTCACCCGTTACAACCGGGATCGATGTCCGGAAAGTGGCGGCCGCCGTTGGTCTCGCTAACGGCATTCGCGAATACGGGCATCTGGCGGTCCAGCTCGACCCTCTCGGGAGCGAGCGCGAGGGTGCGCCCGAGCTGACACCAGAAACCTACGGCATAACGGAAGTTGACCTGGGGGACATTCCCGCCACGGCGATCGACGGCCCACTGGCTGAGGGCGCGGCAACTGCCGCCGAGGCGATCAAGCGCCTTCGCGATGCCTACACCACCACGATCGGGTTCGACTTCGATCACATTCAGGTTGCCAAAGAGCGGACCTGGCTGACCGGCGCCGTTGAGTCCGGCCGCTTTGCCGGTCCCCGCGAGAACGCGGCACGGCGCAAGCTGCTCGAGCGCCTTACCCAGGTCGAGGGTTTCGAACGGTTCCTGCACCAGACCTACCTGGGGCAAAAGCGTTTCTCGATCGAGGGCAACGACATCCTCATCCCGATGCTCGATCAGGTCATCAACGATGCGACCTCGGCCGGGACGCGGGAGGTGCTGATGGGCATGGCCCACCGGGGCCGCCTCAACGTCCTCACCCACATCCTGAGCAAGCCCTACGGCGCGATCATTGCCGCGTTCGAGGGAAGCAAGAAGCGGCCAGCGACCGGCGATGCCGCCAATGAAGTCCGCACGGGCGACGTGAAATATCATCTCGGCGCCCGGCTGGCCAAGAACCCCGAGACGAAGGAAGTCCTGCGCGTGCCGGTGGTGCTGGCGCCGAACCCATCCCATCTCGAAGCCGTCAACCCGGTCGTGCTCGGCATGGCCCGCGCCGCCCAGGACGACCGTTCCCACGCCGGTAAGCCACAGCAGGATCCTGCCCGGACCCTGGCCATCCTTCTTCACGGCGATGCCTCGTTCCCCGGCCAGGGGGTCGTGGCTGAGACGCTCAACCTCTCCGGCCTGGAAGGTTACAACGTCGGCGGTGCGATTCACATCATCGTCAACAACCAGATCGGCTACACCACGGACTGGACCGATTCGCGATCGACCCACTACGCCGGGGACCTGGCCAAGGGTTTCGAGATCCCGGTGCTCCATGTCAATGCTGACGATACCGAAGCCTGCATGGTCGCGGCGCGGTTCGCGATGGCGTACCGCCGGGAATTCGGCAAGGATTTTCTGATCGACCTCGTCGGCTATCGCCGCTGGGGACACAACGAGGGCGACGAGCCGGCCTTTACCCAGCCCCTCATGTACCAGAAGATCACGAAGCACCCAACCGTGCGCGCCAAGCTGGCGAAGGAACTCCAGGCCGCTGGCATCATCACCAGGGATGACGAAAAGGCGATGGAGCAGCGCGTGCTTGATCGCCTGATCAAGATCCGGCGCGGTGTCACCGAAGGAACCGAAACGTTCGAGGAAGAGATCGAATCGCCCAAACACCCGCGCGAGGAGGTCGAAACGGCCGTCACGCCGGAGCGCCTGACGGAACTGCAGGCGGCGATCCACGCCATCCCAACCGAGTTCTCGCCGAACGGCAAACTCAAACGGACCTGGGACAAGCGATCCGCCGTGCTTAATGACGCCGAGGGGCGTATCGACTGGGCCCACGCCGAGGCGCTTGCCTTCGCCGCGATCCTCGCCGATGGCACCCCGATCCGGCTGACCGGCCAGGATGCCGAGCGCGGCACCTTCAGTCAGCGGCACCTGGTGCTTCATGATTCCAAGTCTGGCGAATCCTATTCACCGCTTGAATTCATGCCCCAGGCCAAGGCGTCGTTCGGTTCCTATAACAGCCCGCTTTCCGAGAATGCCTGCATGGGCTTCGAGTACGGGTACAGCGTGCACGCGCCGGAGTCGCTCGTGCTTTGGGAAGGCCAGTTCGGCGATTTCGCCAACGGCGCCCAGATCATCATCGATCAGTTCATTGCCGCTGCCCGCGCCAAGTGGGGCCAGGAACCATCGCTGGTGCTGCTGTTGCCGCATGGTTACGAGGGCCAGGGACCGGAGCATTCCAGCGCCCGGCTCGAACGGTTCCTCCAGCTCTCCGCTCGCGACAGCATGCGGGTTGCCAATTGCACGACCTCGGCCCAGTACTTCCACCTCCTGCGACGCCAGGCCGCCCGGCTCCACAGCGATCCGCGACCGCTCGTGCTAATGACGCCCAAGAGCCTGCTTCGGCACCCGATGGCGACGTCGCCAGCCGATGCCTTCACCAGCGGCACGTTCCGACCGGTGCTCGACGATCCCCAGGCCCAGGACCGCAAGGATCAGGTCACCCGCCTCGTCCTCTGCAGCGGCAAGGTCGCGATCGATCTCGACAGCAGCCTGGATCGGGCCGGGGCAACTGGTGTCGCGGTGGCCCGGGTTGAGCAACTCGCGCCGTTCCAGTACACCGCGATCTCCAACGTCATGGCGAACTACCCAAACCTGCAGGAGATCATCTGGCTCCAGGAAGAGCCCCGGAACATGGGATCCTGGCTCTACGTGCGTCCTCGCCTCCGCGAACTCGTCGAGCAGACCTTCCCGATCCGGTACATCGGACGTCCGGAAAGCTCGAGTCCCGCCGAAGGGTCGCTTGACAAGCACAATCTGCAGCAAGCGTCTATTGTGGCCGCGGCGTTCGCCGACGTGCCATCGGTCGATCCGGCGCACAACGGCAGCGTCAGCAACGGCGCGGCCCGCAAGAACGGATCAACCAGGAAGGCCACGGCCAAGGCTTCGGCCGCCAACTCGTAGGGCGGAACCGGAAGATGTGCGTAGGGGCGGGCACAGGGCCCGCCCGCTAGTGGCCGGCACAAGACCGGCCGGTACGGTTGCGGACCTTGTGTCCGCCCGTTCATGGAGCGCAAACACACGCATGGCGATTGAAATCAAGGTTCCGCCCCTCGGAGAGTCTCTGGTCGATGCCATTGTCGGCTCGTGGCTGAAAAGTGAAGGCGAGTCGATCAGCCGCGGAGAAACGATCCTCGAGCTCGAGACCGACAAGGTCAACCTCGAAGTGACCGCTGAGGACGACGGCGTGCTTGGCGCCATCCAGCGCCAGGAAGGTGACACCGTCACTGTCGGCGAGGTGCTCGGCACGCTTGAGGCGGGCGATGGCGCGCCCCTGGCCGACAATCCCGAGGCCGCGCCCGATCCCGCTTCCGTCGATACCGCAAAATCCGATGAAACCAGCGAGCCGGAATCAACCGATGCTCCCGGTGGACCGCCAGCCGCCACGAAGGCTGAGCCAGTCACGCCACCGGCCCAGGCCGATACCGCACCTGCCGCATCCGAACCAGCGCCCGACGACGCCGGTGGCCGCGCCGCGCCAGCCGTGAAGCGGCTGGCGGAAGAACACCATATCGATCTCGCCGCCGTCACCGGCAGCGGTCCTGGCGGTCGCATCACCCGTGACGATCTCTTTGGCCACATCGCCACACAGGGCAAAACCGAAGCCGTGGCGGCCACCCCGGCGCCGGAACCGGCCAACCAGCCCGCCCCGAAACCAGATGCGTCCGCTGCTGTCCCCGCTGATTCAGCTCGCGAAGAACGGGTGCGGCTCTCGCGTCGCCGCCAGACCATCGCCACCCGGCTGGTCGAGGCGCAGCAGACCGCGGCTATGCTGACCACCTTCAACGAGGTGGACCTCACGGCCGTGATGGAGATCCGCGCGCGCCGCAAGGAAGCTTTCAAGGAGAAGCACGGGGTCAACCTTGGCTTCATGTCGTTCTTCACCAAGGCCGCGATCGGCGCCCTCAAGGCCTTCCCGAACGTTAACGCCGAACTCCAGGGCAACGAGCTGGTGCTCAAGAAGTACTACGACATCGGGATCGCGGTCGGTGTCGAAGAGGGTCTTGTCGTGCCGGTGCTGCGCGATGCCGACCGCAAGAGTTTCGCCCAAATCGAATCCGAAATCGTGTCGCTGGCCGGCAAGGCGCGGGACAATAAGCTTGCCCTGGCCGAGCTCCAGGGCGGCACCTTCACGATCACGAACGGTGGCGTCTTCGGCTCCCTGCTCTCGACCCCGATCCTCAACACCCCGCAGGTGGGGATCCTGGGCATGCACACCATCCAGCAGCGCCCGGTGGCGCGCGATGGCGAGGTCGTGATCCGGCCGATGATGTACGTCGCGCTCTCCTACGATCACCGGATCGTCGATGGCAGCGACGCGGTGCGCTTCCTGGTCACGATCAAGACCCTGCTCGAAGACCCCGAGAACCTGCTCCTCGAAGGATAGGAATGCCGGTCAGCGTACGCTTGTGGATCCAGCCCGGTGGCTTGCAAGTCACCGGGTGATCGCAATGCCGCGCTGACCGGCATTCCCGTACCACCGGATCCGGTCATGGGACCGCCGCGGATCGGGCGCCCGCACGCCTGTACGCGTTGCCCGTGACGAGTCGCTCGACATCCTGCCGGTGCCGTTCGCGCTCTATCGTCACGTGCCCAATTCCATTACGCTGGGCTCCGCTGCATGCGGCCGAGCGGTCCAGGCGGCGTGGGCGGAAACGGG